>NZ_JBFTJF010000011.1:0-230795 GCF_056395305.1 Variovorax sp. 10L426
GCGTCGATGGCCACGCCACAGCCGTAGGTGTGCTCCAGCGCCACGACGTCATCGACGTTGGGAAACTTCGGCAGCAGTTCGGCCTTGATGCGTTGCACCGCGAACTCGGTGACGCCCGCCACGCACTGCACGGTCTGCGTGATCGCGAGGATGTTGCGCGAGCCGACCGAACCGTCCGGATTGCGAAAGCCCTCGAAGGTGTAGCCCTCCAGCGGCGGCATCTCGGGCGGCTTGACGGTCGCGATCGGCAAGCCTTCGAGTTCGCGCGCCGCGGGCATCTTGAGCAGTCGCTCGTGCACCCAACTGCCGGCGGCGATGTCCTTCAGCGCATACCCGATGGTGACGTTGTAGCGACGGACTTCACCACCTTCCGGAATGTCGACGAGCGCGACCTTGTGCGCCTGAGGGACCTTCTCGCGCAGTGTCAGTCCGGAAGGGAAAACGGTGCCGGCGGGCAAGCCGCCGTCATTGGCCACGATCGCGACGTTGTCGCGATCGTGCATGGTGATGTAGAGCGGTGGACGATCGGTCGTGGATGACATGTAGGTTCTCGATCAACTGTCGAGCATGATGCTCTCGACCCAGTTGGGTCCGCGGCCGGCGGGATATTCGGCGAGGGCGTGCAGCGAGCCGGCCTGCGTGTCGATCTCGTACAGGCGCAGTTGGTGCGAACGCTGGCCGGCTGCGATCAGAAAGCGGCCGTCGGGCGTGATGTTGAAGCCGCGCGGCTGCGATTCGGTCGGCACGTGGCCGATGAGCGTGAGCGCACCGCTCGCGGCGTCGACCTTGAAGGCGGCGATCGTGTCGGAGCGTCGTTCGCTGCTGTAGAGAAAGCGGCCGTCGGGCGTGAGGTGCAGGTCGGACGCCCACGGGTCACCGCTGAAGCCGGGCGGCAATGAACTGATGGTCTGCAGCGTGCGCAGCGTGCCGCTGGCCGAATCGAACGCGAGAACGTCGATGGCTGCATCAAGCTCGTTGAGCAGGTAGACGAAGCGCGAGTCGCCGCTGAAGACGAAATGGCGGGGGCTGGCCGACGCATGCGGTTGCAGCGTCGGCGGTGTGTTGGGGGTCAGTTGACCGGTGGCTGCATCGAAGCGAAGCTGCACGACGACACCGGCGCCCAGCGTGCTCGCGAAGACGAAGCGGTTCGACGGATCAGCCTGGATCGCATGCGCGTTCGGGCCGGTCGGCAGCACTTGCTGCGTCGCCTGCACGACGCCGTTCGCGTCGATGGTGTTGACGGCAATCTGGTTGCCGCCGTAAGAGGCGCTGAACAGATAGCGGCCTTCGCGGTCGGTCGCGATGTACGCCATGCTGTGCGGCAGCGCCGCGGCGCCGAGTGACGTGAGCTGGCCACTCTTGGGATCGATCGCGAAACTCAATGCCTCGCGAGGTTCCGATCGCCGCGCCGCATAGAGGCGGCGGCGATCGGGGCTCAATGCGAGCGGCATCACCTCCCCGCCGACCGGCACGTTCTGCACCGGAACGAGCGCCCGTTGGCGCGGGTCCAGGTGCAGCACGCTGATGTCGCCGCTCTCGGCGTTGGAAACGTAGACGCAGAACATCGTCAGAACACCGGGTGGCCGTTGATGATCGCCGGCAGCCAGGTCGAGAACGAAGGCACATACGTGACCAGCGTGATCGCGATGAAGATCGCCAGGTAGTAGGGCCACGCTGTCTTGGTGGCCTCCCCGATGGAGATCTTCCCGATGGCGCAACCGATGAACTGCACGGTGCCCACCGGCGGGTGCACGAGGCCCAGCGCGCAGTTGAGCAGCAGCATCATCCCGAACTGCACCGGGCCCACGCCCATCTGGATGGCCAGCGGCAGGAACAGCGGCGTGGTGATCAGGATGTGCGCGGCCATGTCCAGGAACACACCCAGGAAGATCTGGATGATGTTGATGTACAGCAGCATGATCCACGGCGTCGTGGTCGCAGCCAGCAGCGCGGCTTCGATCGTGTCGGGGATCTCCAGGTACGCCATCTGGTAGCGCAGCATGTTCGACACGCCGATCAGCAGCAGGATCACGCCCGTCGTCTTCGAG
Organism: Variovorax sp. 10L426; assembly: GCF_056395305.1. NCBI lineage: Bacteria > Pseudomonadati > Pseudomonadota > Betaproteobacteria > Burkholderiales > Comamonadaceae > Variovorax > Variovorax sp. 10L426. The sequence goes on from NZ_JBFTJF010000011.1 coordinate 2,049, forward strand.
GCCTTGGCCAGCGACTTGAGCAGCTTCTGCCTCGTCATCGTGCGATAGACGATGACGGTCAGGATCAGCGAATAGGTCACTGCGATCGCCGCAGCCTCGGTGGCCGTGGTGATGCCCTCCATCACGCAGAACAGGATGATGAAGATCACCATCAGCCCCGGAATCGCCGCGATGAAGGTGCGCACCACGGTGCCCCAGCCCGGAAAGCGCTCGACCATCGTGCTGCCGTCCGCACGCTTCGGATAGCCGTACTTGGCGGCTTGCCAGTAGGCTGCGACCAGCATGCAGACCATGATCCAGAAGACCGGGATCAGACCCGCGAACATCAGGTCGCCGATCGACACGCCCTTGATGACGTGCCCGGCGATCTCGCCCACAGCGGCTTGCGCTGCGAAGGCGTAGATGATCATGTTGTGCGACGTCGGCATCAGCGCGCCCGAGAGCGATGCGTGCGTGGTGACGTTGACCGCGTAGGCAGCGCTGTAGCCCTCCTTCTTCATGACCGGGATCAGCACGCCGCCCATGGCCGAGGTGTCGGCGACCGGCGAGCCCGAGACGCCGCCGAACAGCGTCGACGCCACCACGTTGGCCAGGCCGAGACCACCCTTCCAGTGGCCGACGAGACTGCGCGCGAACGCGACGATCTTGTCCGCGATGCCGCCGTGCAGCATCAGCTCGCCCGAGAAGATGAAGAAGGGGATGGCCAGGAACGAGAACACGTTCATGCCCGAGACCATCATCTGGATCGCCGTCTCGAAGGGCAGGCCCTCGTAGGCAAAGGTCAGGAGGCAGCTCAACCCGATCGCGAAGGCGACGGGCATCCCGAGGACCAGGAACACCAGGAAACCGAGAGACAGCAGCGTCAATGCCATGATGGGACGACCTCGTGGCCGGAAAATTGGGAAACGAGGTGCTCGAGGGAGAACAGCGTGATGAGCACGCCTGCGGCGAGAACCGGCAAGTAGCGAACCGCTTCGGACATGCCGAGCGTGGGAATGGTGGTGTCACGTGTGGACACAGCCATTTCCACGCCGCCGAAGAACAGGGCAACGGCGAAGGCGATGGTCAGGACGTAGACGACGACCTTGCACCAGAACTGCCCCTTGGGGGGCAGGGCCTTCACCAGCGAATCCAGGCCGATGTGCCCGGCGTCCCGCACTCCTGCGGAAGCGCCGAACATGGCGACCGAGACCACCAGCAGCAGTGCCACTTGTTCTACATAAGCGGGTGCGTCATTGAAGGCGTAGCGAAGCACCACGCCGTAGACGACCACGCTCAGCAGGCCCACCAGGCAGATGCACGCGAAGTACATCGCCCAGCGCGACAGCCTCGCGTTCAGTTGGGTTAGCAAGGTCATCGCGGAAACGTCACTTGGTGTCGACGATTTCCTGTACCAGCGCCTTCAGCTCGGGCGTGGTGGCGAACTTGTCCCAGACAGGCTTCTCGACCGCGACAAACCCCTTGCGGTCGATCTCGGATGCCGGGACGATCTTTGCGCCGCCCTTGATGACTGCTGCCTTGGCGTCCTTCTCACGCGGTTCCCAGAGCTTCACGTAGTAGGGGATGGATTCCTTGGCGGCCTTGCGGATCTGGGCTTGCTCTTCCTTCGGCAGGGTGTCCCAGATCTTCTTGGAGAACACCAGCACTTCGGGCGTCATCACGTGCATGGTTTCGGAGTACACGGGAGCGGCCTCGAAGTGCTTGGCCTCTTCGTACGACGGGTAGTTGTTCTCGGCGGCATCCACCAGGCCGGTCTTGAGGCCGGTGTAGACCTCGGCGATCGGCATCGGCGTCGGCGATGCGCCGGTTGCGCTCACCAGGCTCACCATCAGGTCGGAAGGTTGCACGCGAATCTTCACGCCCTTCATGTCGGCCACATTCTTGATCGGCTTCTTGGCATACACAGAGCGCGCCCCGCTCTCGTAGAAGGCGAGGCCGACGAATCCGGCTTTGTCGAAGGCGGCGAGGATCTTGTCGCCGGTCGGGCCGTACATCACCTTGCGGAAATGGTCGATGTCGCGGAACAGGAAGGGCAGCGACGGAATGACCGACTCGGGCACGATGCCGTGGAACGAGGCGCTGCTGACGCGCACCATGTCGAGCGCGCCGATCTTGACCTGTTCAACCGTGTCCTTCTCGGAGCCCAGCGAGCTGTCGGCAAAGATCTTGATCTTGTCCTTGCCGTCGGTTGCTGCCGACAACTGGTCGCTCATGTACTTGACCGCCATGTTGGTCGGGAAATCCTTCGCGTGGACTTCCGCGGAACGGAAATCGCGTGCCTGCGCGTGCACGGCGGCGAGCGAAAGAACGGCGGTGGCGATGACGCTGAGAAGCTTGCGGTTTGGAGTCTTCATGTCTCTTCCTCTGTTTGTGATCAAGGTCTGGAAAAAATGCGAACTTGCGGGTTTCTGGCTTACTGACTTACTTACTCGAAATCAAAAGGGTCCCTGGGCGGTGAAGGCGCCGCCCTGGTAGATGGCGTTCGGATCGGTGGGCGCGACCGGAGGCTGCGCCTCGACCTTGTCGCGGAACACCTCGGAGCTGTCCTTTGGCACGAAGCCGAGCCTTGCGGCTGCAGCGCTGTTGTCCCACCACACGTCACGGTTGGCCGACACGCCGTAGACGACGAGGTGCCCCACGTCAGGCGTGAAGAGCGACTTCTCGATCAGGTTGGTGAGGTCACCGTAGCTGAGCCAGGTGCTCATCATTCGGCGATTGGCGGGTTCCGGGAACGAGGAGCCGATGCGGATGCTCACGGTCTCGATGGCCCAGCGGTCGAAGTAGAACTGCGCCACGTCCTCGCCGAAGGACTTCGACAGGCCGTAGTAGCCGTCGGGCCGGCGCAGTGCGTGCGTGTCGAGGTGCTCGGTCTGCTTGTAGAAGCCGATCACGTGGTTGGAACTGGCGAACACGACGCGCTTCACGCCGTGCTTGCGCGCTGCCTCGTAGATGTGGAAGACACCCTTGATGTTGGCTTCGAGGATCTCCTCGAAAGGCCGCTCGACCGAGACGCCGCCCAGGTGAACGATGGCGTCGCAGCCGGCGACGAGCGCATCGACGGCGGCCTTGTCTGCCAGGTTGCAGGGGACGGTTTCCTCGAAGGAACCTTGCGCGGTTGCGAGCGTAGCGACGTCAGACAAGCGCAGCACGTCGGCATAGGGGCGAAGCCGCTCGCGCAGCACTTTGCCCAGACCGCCGGCGGCGCCTGTCAGCAACAGGCGACCGAGTTTGGGTGAGGGCCTTCTGGATTCAGGGCCGGAATTCGTTTGCATGGAAGCGTCCTCAGCGGATTTGCGTGAATTGAAATCGGGAACGATTACGCGGTAAGCGAGACCGGCACGGGTAGCGCCGGTTGTCGAATTGCGCAATGATCATAGGTTTGAGGAGATGTAACTTATATGTTGTCGTACAACGCAATCGGATTATGATCGTGCCATGCAACCGTTGACTCCGGGTAATCCCTTGGTTCAGGCTTCGCCTGTCACATCGGTCGGCAGTGCGGGCACTGTCTTGCCCGGTGACGCCTTCGTGGGGCGACCACGGCAGCGATCCCGCGGCCTGGCGCACACGCTGGTTGAAGACCTCACGGTGAAGATTCGCGACGGCGCGCTGCGTCCGGGCGACAAGCTTCCGACAGAGTCCGAAATCATGCAGGCCTTCGGCGTCAGTCGCACCGTGGTCCGAGAGGCGTTGTCGAAATTGCAGGCGGCCGGCTTGGTCGAGACCCATCACGGCGTCGGCACCTTCGTGCTGCAGCCGCGTGCGGGCGGGATGTTCCGCCTCGAGCCGGGCGACGTCGCGACTTCGGTGGACGTCCTGGCGGTGCTCGAATTCCGCATCAGTCTCGAGACGGAATCTGCCGGCCTGGCAGCGACACGTCGCACGGATGAGCAACTGCTCGCGATGCGCGAGGCGCTCGACGAATTTCAAACCAACATGGCGCAGGCGGGCAACACCGTCCCGGCTGACTTCCGCTTTCATCTGCAGATCGCGCAGGCGACGGGCAACCCGTACTTCGCGGACATCATGGCGCACCTGGGGACCGCGATCATCCCGCGAACCCGCATCAACGCCATCCGCAAGCATGAGCAGGGCGGGGAATACCTGAGCCGCGTCAATCGGGAGCACGAGGAGATCTACGCAGCGATTGCCCGCCAGGACCCCGACTCTGCACGCGCGGCCATGCGCATCCACCTGACCAACAGCCGAGAGCGCCTGCGCATCGCCCAGGAGGCCGCGAAGAGCGGTGCAGAAGGCGCGCAAGCGGAGAGCCCGGCCCCCCTCTGAATTCCGACACGGCAAGACAAGTTCTTGCCAAGTTGTATGACAACCTGATACGCAAATGGCCGACCGGCGAATGCCGGTCGGCCATTGTCATGGGGCGTTCGCGCTCAGGGTGCCCAGTGGGTCCCGAACGGATTCGATGCGCCGATGGCCGGGAAATCGACAAAGGCCTGGCTGCAGTCGAGCACTTGATCCGGCTTGACCTTTTCCGTGGCTTCACCGTTGAGCACGATCCGGTTGGCGGTCGACGCGAAGATCGGCAGGTTGACGCCGTCCAGCGTCAGGTTGGCGTCCGATGCGGTCACCGCGATCTGCGACGGCGTGTCCGCAACCACATCCTTCATCGTCATGACCAGCGGGTAGGCGGGCAGGTAGCCTGTCGGATAGGCGGTGGTCGGCGTGAAGTAGCCGCCGGTGTTCGCGGCAAAGCCTTGCAGCTTGACGTTCCCTTCGCCGAGGATGCGCACATTGCTCAACTCGATGTCGTGGAAGTTCGGCACCTTCGGGCCGCCGGCCGGAAGCGCCTTGGTGCTGTAGTAGGGCGTGAACAGCAGGGCATTCTGCGCATTCTGGATACAGATGTTCTTGTACGAGATGTTGCTCACCTCGCCGCCGCGTGCGTAGTCGGACTTGATGCGCAGCCCTTCTTCCGAATTCACGAACGAGTTGTCGTAGACCTGGACGTTGGTCACGCCCGCGTTGGTCTCGCTGCCGATCGAGATGCCGTGGCCCCAGTAGATGTGGTTGTGCGCGATGACGATACCGTAGGCGCGATCACTGCGCTTGCCGCGGTTGCCGTCGATGCCGAAGCCCACCGCGTTGGGGTTGTTGCTGCCCTTGAGGGCGATGTCGTCATCCCCGGTGCTGACGTAGTTGTAGGCAAAGACGAAGTTCTTCAGGTAACCGTCGAAGGACATCTTGCTGGCCGATGCGGTCGTGCTTCCCGTCGTCAGGGCGTTCGACTTGGCGCTCGATGCCGAGCCTGGATCGAAGGCATCGGTGTTCTTGACGTTGTCTGCGTTGAAGGTCTGGCCCGTGTACAGCGGATTGCCGTTGCCCGCCGGGTTGGCGAAGGCCGCCAGCGTCGGCGTCTGCACCTTGACGCCCCAGATCGTCAGGCCGTCCACGCCGCTCGGCACCACATGGAAGTTGGCGCTGTTGTTCAGGCTGACCTTGTAGAGCGTCAGGTTCTTCGCGTAGTTGAACACCATCATCCGGAAGTTCGACTGCGAACCGAAACCCGTGGTGCCGTTCTGCACCATGTTGCCAAGGTAGGCCAGGTCCCACCAGGTCATGTTGCGGGTCGACGACTTCGAATCGACAACGGTCCCGCCGTTGTCGCAGGGGGTGCCGTCGGCCGCCTTGGTGCCGGCAGCGAAGTTGACGTAGGTGTTGGAGCAGCTCAGGTCGACCTTCATCAGTGGATAGAGCGGGTTGGATGTCACGATCTCCGCATAAGCGCGGCTGTCGATGCTGCCTTCGCCGACGACGGCCGAGTTGACCGTGTAGTCGCCGCCGATCAGCGGGAGGCAGTTGCCCGAACTGCCCGCCTTCGTTGCGCTGACCGCGGTGTTCGCACAATAGGTGGTAGGCAAGCCGGTCGTTGCGTTCTTGGGCATGTAGGCCATGACGTCGCGCGTCGCGTACAAGGTGGCGCCCTTGTCGATCCACAGCGTCACGCCCGAGGGCAGCGTCAGCGGTCCCGAGATGAAGCCATTGCCGGGGCCGCTCTTGTTGGCGACCAGGCGGACGGCGAACTGGGGTGCCTTGTACTGTGGCTTGGCGAGTTCTTCGCCCGATGCGCCAGCGATATTGATGTTCGGCAGCGCGGCGGCCTTCTGGTCGGCGGTTGCCGTGGCGTCGGCCGCCAGGATGGCGGAGCCGACGGCTGTGTTGACCGCGGCGCCGCAGGCATCGAGGGCGGCCTGGATGCGTGCCTGGTCAGGATTGGCCGTGGCGACGTTGACGGCAACAGCCACGCCCGGGGTGGACGGGTCGGCCTCCGGCGGCAGGGCGCCGTCCGGACGACGGACGAGCGTGTTGCTCGCTTCCAGCGTGGCGCAGACCTGCGCGTCGGTCGGCAGGGTCGGTTCGGCAGGCAGGTCGGAGTCGAAGGTCGTGGTGCCCACCTGGAAGACCTTGGGCTTGGTCGGATTCGCCGATTGCGACGAGTCGACGGATTGAGCGGCCGTGGGCGTGGTCGCGGGGCTGCTCGCCGACGGCAAGAATGCACCGCCGCTGCTGCCGCCTCCGCCGCAGGCCGCAAGCACGGCCGCCGCTGCGAGCGGCAGCATCCAGCGTGTGATCGGCTGCAGGGCGGCCGTCTTTGATTTTTGCAATGTCATGGGGCTACCTTTTTGAAGAAGGCCGGCCTGAGCGCGTTCGGCGGTCCGCGTCGAATCGACGCGGCGCTTCCCGGCACTGACCAGCGGGGACGGAACGCTTTGTCTCAACGCGGGTCGGTGACGGTCGTGTTGTACGCCTTGCCTGCAATCAACGTGTTCGTGAGCGTGATGTCGTGCACGTTGTAGGCGTAGATCGGACCCGGCACGGTGGCACTCGCGGGACCCGCCGCCATGGGGCTGCCGAAATCGCAGTCGACGATGCTCACCCCCTGAATGGCAGGCACGGCAGGCGTCGGAGCGGGGCCGTTGTAGTCGAAGGCCACCGGGCCCTGTGCCACGATGGCCTGGAAGCATGAACCGGTGCTGCCAGCCAGCGTCACGTTCTTCGCGACGACGTTGGAGATGTTGATGTTCTGCAGCAATGCCGGACGCGTGCGGATGGCATCCTTCGACGGCTGGTAGTCGCAGTCGAAAGTGATGATCCCGCCCTGCGAGGCCGAGGGGTTGCTGTTCGCCGGTGTGCTCACCCCGATGGGGACATTGCCGTTGATGGGGCTTCCCGGCAGCAGGCTGCTGCCGTAACCCGCGCCAGTGAGACTGACGCCATTGGGGAGCGTCACGCCGTCCACGTAGAAGTCCTTGACGAAGCCGCCCCGGTTCATGTTGGTCTTGATCCGGATCGCGATGTTGAGCGAGTTCGTGGCCCAGAACTCATTGAGCATGGCGAGATTGCGGCAATAGATCTTCTCGACGCCGCCGCCCATTTCGCTGCCCAGCGTGATGCCGCCGTGGCCGCTGTTCATGGTGCAGTTCTGGATGACGTGGTTTTTCGCGGAGCCGTATTCGTTGTCGAGGTTCTTGCCCGACTTGATCGCGATGCAGTCGTCGCCGGTGTTGAACACGACGTCCTCGCACAGCACGTTGTCGCAGGCGTCGGGATCGAAGCCGTCGTTGTTGGGGCCGATGCTGTTGACGGTGACCTTGCGGATCACCACGTTCGTGCAGTCGGTGGGCTTGTGCTGCCAGAAAGGCGTGTTCTGCGTCTGGTAGCCCTCCATCAGCACGTTGGTGCAGCCCAGGAATTCGACCATGCACGGGCGCAGGTAGTGACCCTTGCCGAAGATCCGCTGCTCGATCGGCACACCGGCTTCCGACAGCGCCGGAAGGTAGTTCTGGTCTTGCTGCCATGGTGTGACCGGATTGGTCAGCAGGGTGTAGAGCGCATCGGAAATGCCCGGCGCCGCGGTGCGGAGGTCGACGTTGAGGGTGTTGTTGCTGGCCTGCGATGGGGTCGTGGTGGCATTGACAAAGCCATAGGCGCCGCTGGTGCCCTTGAAAGTCCACCAGCAGGTGCTGGTGTTGCCTGTGCCCGTGAAGGGCGTCATGGCCTGCCCGTTGAAGACGGACGTGTCGCCTTCGCCGGTGACGGCGATGTTCTTCTCGTTTCGCGCGTAGATGGGTGCGCCGAAGTTCAGGCAATCGTTTGCCTGCCAGCGGCCGTAGAACAGCTTTCCGTTGGTACCGCAATCGATCGGACCGTCCTTGGCATAGTCGGCCGGATCGGGGCTGAAATAGATCGTGCAGTTCTGGCTCAGGTGGAAGTTGACATTGCTCTTCAGCACGATCGGGCCGGCGCAATACCACGTCCCCGATGGAACGACGACGCGGCCACCGCCGGCGGCGTTGCACGCCGCAATGGCGGCCAGGAAGGCCGGTCGCGAATCGAAAGAACTCGGCGCGTGCGTCGTGTCGGCGCCGACGCTGAGCAGCGACTTGGTCGGGTCGGTGTAGGGGCTGGGCGCCGGCACCGTGCTGCACGGCTGCGCGCCGTAGTCGGTGACCAGGAAGTCGCGGCTGGCAAACATCGATTGGTTGACGCCCTTGAGCGAGTCGATGATCTGCGTGCCGAGGCCGGCTGGCCCCCAGATCGGATCGGCTGGTGGCTCGACCGGCGCCGGATTCGTCGGCGGGGTGGTGGTGCCCGTCGGAGTTGATCCCGATGCGGGCGGGAAGAATCCCGTGCCGTTGCCACCGCCGCCGCAGGCGCTCAGCAACGTGGCGCCGGCCGACGCGCTGGCCATTGCGATGAACGCCCGTCGTCCGGGCGATCGCATGCCTTGTGGCGTGGACGCCGGCGCGATCGATTCCGTCAATTCAGTGCGAAGCTTTTTCATGGATCTCCTGTCGTTTCGTGGTGATGCGAGGTGGTGGGGAAGTGCAGCCGCAAGCCGTTCGCTTGAGCGGAAGAAGGAAGCTGACGGGGAAACGGAGGCGGCCGGCTATCGGCGGCAGGGGCCGAGAGGTGGCGATCTGAGCGGCGCGTGCCGGCTGGCGAGAAGGAATCGGCCCATTGATGTCTCCGTCTGTAGTTATTAGTTATCGGTTGTCCTACAAGTGGAGGCGATTATTTGCACAAGTCAGAAGGCTGTCAACGGGATCGACGACGAGCGGCCTGAGGGCAAACCCGGGTGTGTTTCGGGGGAAGAAGGGAGTATTTGGCGTCCCTTGTGACTTGTCCGACGATTCGGAGGGCTGGACACGGCCTTCAACAAGTTATACGATAACCGATGACGACCGGAATGACGGCTTCGCCATCGCGTCGCTCGCATCCATTCCCACCGGAGACATAAGACATGGCCCTGAATCGACGTGATCTCATGATCGGCGCCCTCGGCGGCGGCCTGATGGCCGCCGGCGGCGCGCAGGCCGCTGATACCTGGCCCTCAAAGCCCATCCGCATCGTCGTTCCCTACCCGCCGGGGGGGTCGTCGGACATCATTGCCCGCTCCGTCAGCCAGCCCCTGTCCGTGGCGCTGAAGCAGTCGGTCATCGTCGAGAACAGGGCAGGCGCCAACGGCAACCTGGGCGCCGACCTGGTCGCGAAAGCGCCCGGCGACGGCTACACGCTGCTGCTGTGCGATGTGGGGGCGCTGGCGATCAGTCCCTCGGTCTACACGAAGCTGTCCTTCGACCCGTCGAAGGACCTGCGCGGCGTGACCATGCTCGCCTATTCGCCGCACCTGCTCGTGGTGCATCCCTCGGTGCCGGCCAACAACCTCAAGGAACTGGTCGCGCTGTCGAAGAAGACGGAACTGAATTTCGCCGTGACCGCCACCGGCAGTGCGCCGCACCTCGCCGGCGTAGCGCTCGAACGCGCAAGCGGCGCGCGCTGGCAGTACGTGCCTTACAAGGGCGGCGTACAGGCCGTGCAGGACACAGTCGGCGGCCAGACCCAGGTGCTGATGAACGGCATGCTCGCGACGCTGCCTCATGTGCAGAGCGGCAAGCTCAAGGTGCTGGGCGTCTCCAAGGCGACGCGCATGCCGCTGATCGGCGAAGTACCGACCATCGCCGAGCAGGGCGTGCCCGGCTTCGAATCCGGCACCTGGCAGGGCGTGCTCGCCCCGCGCGGCACACCGGATGCGCTGGTACAGCGTCTCAACAAGGAACTGATCACGATCATCCGTTCCGCCGACATCCGCTCACGCCTGGCCGCACAAGGCGCGGAAGTCGTGACCATGACCCCTGCCGAGCAGGAGCAGTTCTTCGAAAAAGAGCGCTCGCGCTGGGCCACGGTCGTTTCTGCAGCCCAGATCAAGCTCGACTGATCGGGATTTCTTTTTCCTCCCACCTCACTCACATGAACCCCCAAGAACTCAAATCCATCATGGGCTCCGGCCTGCTGTCGTTTCCGCTGACCGACTTCGACGCGAACGGCGATTTCGACAAGAAGGGCTACGTCGAGCGCCTCGAATGGCTGGCGCCCTACGGTGCCAGCGCGCTCTTCGCCGCAGGCGGCACCGGCGAGTTCTTCTCGCTGACAGGCGACGAGTTCCCCGAAATCATCAAGACGGCCGTCGAGACCTGCCGCGGCAAGGTGCCGATCATCGCGGGCGCGGGCGGTCCGACCCGCTTTGCCATCCAGTGCGCGCAGGCGGCCGAGAAGGCCGGTGCGCACGGTGTGCTGCTGCTGCCGCACTACCTCACCGAGGCGGGCCAGGAAGGCCTGGCCGCACACGTCGAAGCCGTGTGCAAGAGCGTGAAGTTCGGCGTGATCGTCTACAACCGCGGCGCCAGCAAGCTCTTTCCCGACACGCTCGAAAAGCTGGCCGAACGTTGCCCGAACCTGGTCGGCTTCAAGGACGGCATCGGCAACATCGAACTCATGAGTTCGATCCATCTGCGCATGGGCGACCGCTTTGCGTATCTGGGTGGTCTACCGACCGCGGAGGTCTACGCCGCGGCCTACAAGGCACTGGGCACGCCGGTGTATTCCTCGGCCGTCTTCAATTTCATTCCGAAGACCGCGATGGCGTTCTACGAGGCGGTTGCAAAGGACGACATGGCGACGCAACATCGCTTGCTCAAGGACTTTTTCATGCCCTACCTCGAGATTCGCAACAAGGGCCAGGGCTACGCCGTGAGCATCGTGAAGGCCGGCGCGAAGATCGTCGGACATGACGCCGGCCCGGTGCGCACGCCGCTGACCGATCTGAAGTCCGACGAATACGAAGCGCTCGCCGCGTTGATCGCAAAGCTCGGCCCGCAGTAAACATAACCATCAAGGTGCCTGCCATGCAGAATTTCGACAACCTCATCAACGGCGAATGGCTGGCCGGCGCCAGCTATAGCGCGAACACCAACCCGAGCAACCTGGCCGACGTGCTGGGCCAGTACACGCAGGGCGACGCGACCCACGTGGACGCTGCGGTCGCGGCTGCCACTGCAGCTTTCCCCGCCTGGTCCACCGGCGGCATCCAGGCGCGCTCCGAAGCGCTCGACAAGATCGGCAACGAGATCCTTGCGCGCAAGGAAGAACTCGGCACCCTGCTCGCCCGCGAAGAAGGCAAGACCAAGGCCGAAGGCATCGGCGAAGCCACCCGTGCCGGCCAGATCTTCAAGTTCTTCGCCGGCGAATGCCTCCGCCTGTCGGGCGAAGTGATTCCCTCGGTGCGCCCCGGCATCGGTGTCGAGATCACACGCGAACCGGTGGGCGTCGTCGGGCTCATCACGCCTTGGAACTTTCCGATCGCGATTCCCGCATGGAAGATCGCCCCGGCGCTGGCCTTCGGCAACTGCGTGGTGCTCAAGCCCGCCGATCTGGTGCCCGGCTGCGCCTGGGCGCTGGCGGAGATCATCAGCCGCTCGGGGATCCCGGCGGGGGTGTTCAATCTGGTGATGGGTCGCGGCAGCGTGATCGGCGATGCGCTGGTCAACCACCCGGGCATCCATGCCATCAGCTTTACCGGTTCGGTCGGCGTCGGCCGTCACATTGCCGTGCAGTGCGCGACAAAGCACAAGAAGGTGCAGTTGGAGATGGGCGGAAAGAACCCGCAGGTCGTGCTGGACGACGCCGACCTGAACCAGGCGGTCGAGCTCAGTGTGCAGAGCGCGTTCTATTCCACTGGCCAACGTTGCACGGCGTCCAGCCGGCTGATCGTCACCGAGGGCATCTATCCCAAGTTCATCGAGGCGATGAAGGCCCGCATGGCGAAGATCAAGGTCGGCGATGCGCTGGCGCAGGGCACCGACATCGGCCCGGTCTCCAGCGAGAGCCAGCTGCGCCAGGACCTGGACTACATCGATATCGGCCAGTCCGAAGGCGCTACGCTCGCCGCGGGCGGTGATCGGCTCAAGCTCGACACCGAAGGCTTCTACATGTCGCCGGCGCTGTTCAGCGAATCTGTGGCGTCGATGCGCATCAACAAGGAAGAGATCTTCGGGCCGGTGGCGAGCGTCATCCGGGTGAAGAACTACGAGGAAGCGCTGGCGACGGCCAACGACACCGAGTTCGGCCTGTCGGCGGGCATCGCGACCACGAGCCTGAAGTACGCGACGCACTTCAAGCGCCACAGCCAGGCGGGGATGGTGATGGTGAACCTGCCGACCGCGGGGGTGGACTACCACGTGCCGTTCGGCGGTCGCAAGGGATCGAGCTACGGCCCGCGCGAGCAGGGCCGCTACGCGCAGGAGTTCTTCACCACGGTGAAGACTGCCTATACGTTGGCCTGACGGGGCGGACGGATTGCGGTCTTGGGGCGGAACGCCTTGCAGACTGCGTCGTTCGTTTCCAGATAGGGGCCGCCGATCAGGTCGACGCAATAGGGCACTGCCGCGAAGATGCCCGGCACTGCCTGCGATCCGTCGGCATTCTTCAGCCCTTCGAGCGTCTCGGCGATCGATTTGGGCTGGCCCGGCAGGTTGATGATCAGGCTCCGGTCGCGGATCACCGCGACCTGCCGGGAAAGAATGGCCGTCGGCACGAAGCGCAGGCTGATCTGACGCATCTGTTCGCCGAAGCCCGGCATTTCCTTGTGGGCCACGGCGAGCGTGGCTTCCGGCGTCACGTCGCGCAGGGCCGGCCCCGTTCCGCCGGTCGTGAGGACCAGCGAACATCCTGCGTCGACCAATTCGATCAGCGCCGCGCTGACGCCGGCTTTTTCGTCGGGAATCAGGCGCGACTCGAAGGTGATGGGGTTGCGCAGCGCGCCCTGCAGCCATTCCTTCAACGCGGGCAGGCCTTTGTCTTCGTAGACGCCGCTCGATGCGCGGTCGCTGATCGAGACGATGCCGATGCGGACCGGGTCGAAAACGGGGGAAGTGGTCACGAATCTTCCTCGCGCACCTGTTCGGCAGCCTCGGCGGCGTGGTCGGCGGTGCCGTGCACGCGCAACTGCTCGCGAACGATCTGGAAGACATCCCGGTAGGCCTTGGCTTGGCGAGGCGCTTCGCCGGGCGGGCCGGCCTTGATGTCCTTGCGCGCCTGGCGCACGAGGGCACGAAGCTGCTGGGCGTCGGTGCCGGGATGGGTTTCGATCCAGCCGCCCAGGGCGTCGTCGTCGGCGATCAGGCGGTCGCGCCAGCGCTCGGCTTCGTGCAGGGCGGCGGTTTCTGCGGCGGGGGCGCGGTTTTGTTCGTCCAGCGCGGCGCGAATCGCGTCGATCGCCGAGGCATCCAGGCCGCGCATCAGCTTGCCGATGAACTGCATCTGGCGACGCTTGCCCTCGAAATTGGTGATTCGCTTGGCATCTTCGACCGCGTCCTTGAGCTTGTCGCTCAAATCAAGCTTGTCGAAGAGACCGGCGCGCAGCGTCAGCAGGTCTTCACCCAGTGCCTGGAGTTCGGCGCTTTCGCGTTTGAGATCGGTCTTGCTCGCCGCGTCGGTGCCTTTGAGCTCGCGCTTGAGCTCGAGGTCGAGTTCGCTGCCTTCGGCGACGAACTGGCCGCGGACGAAGTAGCCTTTTTTGGGTTTGCGGGACATAGATGCAATCGTTGGCCGCACCATGGAGAACGGAGGGCGCAAGTATCATAGCCAACACATGACCACACCATCTTCGCGCGCCGATTCCGGCTTCGCCTATAGCCGCTCCTTCTTCGAAAACCTGGTCGACTCGGCCTTGGCGCACGCCAAGAAGCTCGGGGCGACGGATGCCGGCGCCGAGGCCTCCGAGGGCTGCGGCCTGAGCGTCTCGGTGCGCAAGGGGGAACTCGAAAACGTCGAGCGCAACCGCGACAAGTCGCTGGGCGTCACCGTCTATGTCGGACACCGGCGCGGAAACGCCAGCACTTCCGATTTCTCCGACACGGCCGTGGCGCAGACCGTCCAGGCGGCCTACGACATCGCCCGCTTCACGGCCGAAGACCCCGTCAGCGGGCTGCCTGACGAGGCCGACATCGCCAAGGAACACCCCGACCTCGATCTGTTCCATCCCTGGGACATCACCAGCGAGCGGGCTGCCACGCTTGCGCTGGAGTGCGAAGCCGCCGCCCTGACGACGGACAAGCGCATCACCAACAGCGAAGGGGCGGGCGTCTCGGCGCAGCAGAGCCATTTCTTCAGCGCCCACACGAGGGGATTTCGCGGCGGCTACGCCAGTTCGCGCCATTCGATTTCGGTAGCACCGATCGCCGGCAAGGGCGACGACATGCAGCGTGACGCCTGGTACAGCTCCATGCGTTCCGCCGACGAACTCGCGAGCCCGCAGGCCGTCGGGCGCTATGCCGCCGAACGCGCACTGAGCCGCCTGAAGTCGCGCAAGATCAAAACGACCCAGTGCCCGGTGCTGTTCGAGTCCCCGCTGGCAGCCGGTCTGCTCGGTGGGCTGGTGCAGGCGACCAGCGGCGGTGCGTTGTACCGCAAGAGCACCTTCCTGCTCGATTCGCTGGGCAAGCCCGTGCTGCCCTCGCACATCGATGTTGTCGAGGATCCCCACGTCCTGCGCGGCAAGGGCAGTTCGCCCTTCGACGATGAAGGCGTGATCACGCGCCAGCGCAAGCTGGTCGATGCCGGGCGGTTGGAGGGGTATTTCCTGAGCACCTATTCGGCCCGCAAGCTGGGCATGAAGACCACCGGAAATGCCGGCGGGTCGCACAACCTCACGCTGACGTCCCGACTCACGCAGAAGGAGGACGATCTCGAATCGATGCTCGCCAGACTCGGCACGGGGCTGTTCGTGATCGAACTGATGGGGCAGGGCGTGAACTACGTGACCGGCGACTACTCGCGCGGCGCGAGCGGGTTCTGGGTCGAAAAGGGCAAGATCGCCTTCCCGGTGCAGGAAATCACCATCGCCGGCAACCTCAAGGAAATGTTGATGGGCATCGAGGCCGTCGGTGCCGACGCCTACAACTACGGCGCCAAGACGACCGGTTCGCTGCTCATCAACCGGATGAAGGTGGCGGGGAGCTGAGCTTGGCGCTTGGTGATGCCTGCCCAGCGGGACGGGCGACCCTGTCCGAAGGCGGCGCGAATGGCGGTATCCGCATCGAGGGCGTCACGCTGATGCGTGGCCATCAGCGGGTCTTCGAAGGTCTGACGCTGAACCTCCAGGAATCAAGAATTGGCTTGATCGGCGACAACGGCGCCGGGAAGAGTAGCCTCTTTCGCCTGATCAGCGGGCTCGACCAGCCAAAGCAGGGCCGCGTTGTCGTCCCCGGCCGCGAATCGCCGGGGCACGTCGGGCTGATGTTCCAGAACCCCGACGACCAGATCATCTTTCCGACCGTGGCCGAGGAACTGACCTTCAGCCTCACGGCGCTTGGAGAAACGCGCCAGGCGGCGCGGCAGCGGGTGCTCGACTTCCTTGCCGGGCGTGGGTTGTCGGCCTGGGCCGGGCGCGCCGTCGGCGAACTGAGCCAGGGCCAGCGGCAGCAGGTGTGTCTGCTGGCTCTGCAGATCAGTGAACCGGCCACGCTGCTCCTCGACGAACCCTTCTCGAGCCTCGATCTGCCGAGTCAGGCGCGGCTCGCCGCGCAGCTCGAAGCGTCTCCGCAGCAGATCATCGTATCGACCCATCTGCTCGAGCACGTGCATGGTTTCGAGCGTGTGCTGTGGCTGGATGAGGGTCGTGTGCGCGCCGACGGTCCGGGGCGCGAGGTCTGCGAAGCGTACGCGGCCTACGTGCGCGAGCGCGCCGAGGCGGATCGGGGCAGCCATGCGTAGCCTCTATTCGGCGCAGAGCACCTGGATGCATGCGGTCCCGGCATGGGTCAAGCTCGCGGTGCTGTCGGTCTGCGGCACGATGCTGGTGCTGGTCGAGCGGCCTGTGTACCTGTTCGCCGCCTGCGCGGTGGTGCTGTTGGTCTTCGCCTCGCTCGGGACCCCCGCGTGGCGCCGGGTGCGCATGCTGGGCGGCGTGGCCATTGCCGGGGGGCTGATCGTCATCTTTCACTGGGCGCTTGGCACAACCGTGCAAGGTGTAGTGAGCGCCTTGCGGCTCGCGAGCGCGGCCACGCTCGCGCTGATGCTCACGCTGACTACGCGCTTCGAGGACTTGCTGGCGGTGATGGAGGCCGTCATGCGCCCTTTGAAGCGTTTCGGCGTACCGACCGAGCGTGTCGCGCTCGGCTTGGGCCTGATGCTGCGCTTCGCCGAGAACTTCTACGTTCAATGGCAGCGGCTCGACGATGCCCACCGCGCCCGCACCGGCCGCGGCGGCGGTCTGCGACTGCTGGCGCCGCTGACCATCCGCACCCTCCAGACCGCAGATCGCGTGGCCGATGCCTTGGCGGCGCGACTCGGCAGGTGAGCCATCGAACTCTCTCGAAATCCACTTCCATCAAACTTTATGACCGCAACAACTCCTGCCACCTCATCTTCTCGCTCCCTCGCCTACGTCGCGCTGTTCGCAGCGCTGATGGCGGTGCTTGGCCTGATTCCGAAAATTGACCTGCCGTTTGGCGTGCCCATCACGCTGCAGTCGCTCGGTGTGATGCTGGCGGGCTGCCTGCTCGGGCCGCGCCGGGGGTTTCTCGCGATCGCGCTGTTCCTGCTCGCGGTGGCGCTGGGCCTGCCTCTGTTGCCGGGCGGGCGTGGCGGCTTCTCAGTGTTCGTCGGCGCGACGTCGGGCTTCCTGTTCGGCTGGATGTTTGGCGCTTTCATTTGCGGCCTGCTGATGCGACTGCTGGTGCCTCGCCTGCGCAGCACCACGGGTACCGGCGTGCTTGCAGTCACCTTCTTTTCTTCGGTGATCGGTGGGATCGCTGTGGTCTATGCCTTCGGTATCGTGGGACTTTCATGGGTCGCGCACATGTCGCTGTCGCAGGCGGCGTTGGCCATGCTGATCTTCATTCCTGGCGACCTGGTCAAGTGCGGCATCTGCGCCATGGTCGTGCAGACCGTGATGCGCGGCATGCCGAGTTGGCGGCTCGGGCGTGATTGACGCGAATGCGCTAGCGGACTGCGCGCCGTTTGAATACGGTGGTTGAAACGTAGTCCTTGCGCGGGCCGCGTACCGTGTGGCAGATGACGAAGGTCCCGTCGGCCAGAAAGCGGTAGTCGCTGTCGTAGACGTCGGGCGCGCACAGGTGCGTGGCCGAGCCGGCGAGCGCATCGCGATCGCGGATGAGCTCGATACGGTGGAAGAGCCTGGGCGGCTCTTCGGCGAAGAACACCAGGAAGCCGTGTGGGGCGCGCTCGAAGCGATATTCGCGGTGCGCGTCGAACCCCTTGCCGTCCGAAAGCTGGACGCGGCCTTCTTCGCGGTATCCCAGCGTGTTGGGGTCGTGACGCCTGAACTCGGCGATGCCCGTCATCGTTGCCTGGCTTTCGATGGTTCGCCTCAGATCCCAGGCACCTTCCAGCCCATCGAAGAGGGCGTCCACACCGCCCCAACGGGTCCGCAGGTCCTTGGTCACACTACGCAAGGGCGAGGCGCTGCCGGACTTTGGTGATCGTCCGGACGTAGGGCTCTGCGAACGAATCGAGCGGCGCGTCGTGCGACAACCAGCTGAAGCTGAAGATGAGCCCGTCTTCTTCCGGGCTCCCCGAGGCAACGTGGTCGAAGGTCTCAGGCAACACCCCTTGCGAGCGCAGCAGGAATAGGTGCCACAGCTGGGGATGCCGGTGCCTGTTGCCTTCGATGCCGGCTTCGCAAAAGCGGTCGATGGTCCCGAGCGAAAGTAAATCGCCGGTGTAGTTAATGCCGGACTCTTCCAGCAATTCGCGGCGCACGGCGTCTTCCGGCGCTTCGCCGGGCTCGATGGTGCCCTTGGGCAACTGCATGCCCCGGTCCTCGGGATGGTGGAAGACCAGGAGCCGGCCCCGATCGTCCACCAGGCAGGCGCAGGCCTTGAGGACGGGACGCACTGTCACGCTCAGGCGCCCGAGAGCGCGGCCTTCACGGCAGCGCTGACCTGGCCCATGTCGGCCTTGCCTGCAAGGCGCGTCTTGACCACGCCCATGACCTTGCCCATGTCGCCCGGGCCCTTGGCGCCGAGTTCGGCAACGATGGCTTTCACTTCAACGGCCACTTCGTCGGCGCTCATGCGCAGTGGCAGGTAGACCTCCAGCACCTTGATCTCGGCGGCTTCCTTGTCGGCGAGATCGGTGCGGCCGCCCTGCGTGAACGCGGCGACCGAGTCCTTGCGCTGCTTCACCAGCTTGTCGACGATCGCGACCACGGCGGCATCGTCGAGCTCCACGCGCTCGTCGACTTCCTTCTGCTTCATGGCTGCAAGCAGCAGGCGGATGGTGCCCAGGCGCTCTGAGTCCTTGGCGCGCATCGCGGTCTTCATGTCTTCGGTGATCTGGTCCTTGAGACTCATGGCTGGCTTTCGTTGGCGGTCAAAAAACAAAAAGCCGCGGCAGGTATTCCTGGCGCGGCTCGGAAGCGGCTGAACCGGACGCTGGCATGGGCCAGCGCTGCGGGTGATCAGTACAGCTTCTTGGGGAGCTGCATGCTGCGCACGCGCTTGTAGTGGCGCTTGACGGCGGCTGCCTTCTTGCGCTTGCGCTCGGCGGTCGGCTTTTCGTAGAACTCGCGGGCACGCAGGTCGGTCAGCAGGCCGAGCTTTTCGATGGTGCGCTTGAAGCGGCGCAGCGCGACGTCGAACGGCTCGTTTTCTTTTACGCGGATGGTGGTCATTTAAAAAATTGGGTCTGTTGAATTTGGCCTGGGGAAGATCGGGCCCCTGGCCGGGGTTCCTCAACTGAAAATGGAGTAGGCCGTTGAGGGGAGGCCAAAGTTAGCCGGGCATTATAGCGTCAGCTTTGTGATCCAGCGCCAGTGCCTGCGCGCAGGCATGCGCACTGGCCCAGGCCCACTGAAAGTTGTATCCGCCCAGCCAGCCGGTGACATCGACCACTTCGCCGATGAAATACAACCCAGGCTGCTTCGATTCCATGGTTTGCGACGAGAGATCGCGCGTGTCGACACCACCCGCCGTGACTTCGGCCTTTTTGTAACCTTCCGTTCCGCTTGGTGTGATTTGCCAGCGGGCGATCCGGTCGGCCAGCGCCGCCAGTGCGCGATCGGCGGCTTCATTGATGGGGCGTTGCAGGGCCGGGTCCTGGTCGACCCACGCGTCCGCAAGGCGCGAGGGCACCAGCGTGGAAAGTTCATTGCCGATTCGCTTGCGCGACCGTTGCTTGGCTTCAGCGAGGGCGCCGGCGACATCGATGCCCGGCGCGAAATCGATCGTGAGTGGTGCGCCGGCGCGCCAGTAGGTCGAAATCTGCAGCACGGCCGGACCGGACAGTCCGCGATGCGTGAAGAGCAGGTCTTCGACGAAGCTCATGCGTTCCTTCTTGCTGCCGGTTTCGATCCGCACGGGCAAGGCGAGGCCGGCCAGTCCGGCATAGGGCTCCCAACCTTCGCCACCGAAAGTGAGCGGAACCAGCGCGGGCCGGGGCGTGACCACGCGCAGGCCGAACTGCGTCGCGATCCGGTACCCGAAGTCGCTGGCGCCGATCTGGGGGATGGAAAGCCCGCCGGTAGCGATCACGAGTCGTGGCGCGCGCACTGCGCCGCGACGGGTCTCGATCTGGTAGCCGCCATCGTCGGTGTGGGCGATGGCGCCGGCGCCGCACGGTTGCCAATGCGCGACGCCTCCGGCGCTGCACTCGGCCAGCAGCATGTCGATGATCTGCTGCGACGGGCCGTCACAGAAGAGCTGACCCTTGTGCTTTTCGTGAAAGGCAATGCCGTGCCCCTGGACGAGATCGATGAACTGCTGCGGCCCATAGCGGGAAAGGGCGGAGCGGCAGAAGTTGGGGTTGTCGCCGATGAAGTGCCGCTGTGGCGCACGCACGTCCAGATCGCGATTAGTGAAGTTGGCGCGTCCGCCGCCGGAAATCCGAATCTTCTCGGCGATGCGCTCGTTGTGGTCGAGGAGCAGCACCTTCAGGCCGCGCTGGCCCGCCAGGGCGGCGCAGAACAGGCCGGCAGCGCCCGCACCGATGACGATGGCGTCGAACGAACTCAACGCCCGCCGCCTGCGATCTGAATGGATTCGACCGCCATCAAGTGCCGAAGCGGGTCACTGAAGTCCCGACCGCAGCCAGGCCCTGCAACACATCGCCCACGACGATCACGGACGGGCTCGCGAGGCCGGCGTTGGCGAGGTCCGAACGCAGGCAGGCCAGCGTGGTCGTGATGTGCCTTTGCTGCGGCAGGCTCGCGTGCTGGATCACCGCCACCGGCGTTTCGGCGGGGAGGCCGTGAAGCAACTCGTTCTGGATGTGCGCAACGCCCGTGACGCCCATGTAGATCACGAGCGTGAGGCGCGCATCGCGCGCCGTGGTGGCGAGCTGGCGCCAGTCGGTCGGGTGCTCACCGGCTGAATGCCCCGTCTTCGCGTGGCCGGTGACGAACACCACGCCCTGTGCGTGGTCGCGGTGCGTGAGCGGCACGCCGAGCGCGGTGACAGCGGCCAGTCCGGCCGTGATGCCGTTGACGACGCGCGCCTCGATGCCGGCTTCTCGCAGGTGCTCGACCTCTTCGCCGCCGCGTCCGAAGATGAAGGGGTCGCCACCCTTGAGGCGTACGACGGTCTCGCCTTCGTGAACGGCAGTGATCATGAGCCGCTCGATGAACGCTTGCGGCGTGCTCCGGCAACCGCCGCGCTTGCCGACATGCACGATGCGTGCGCCAGGTCGCGCATAGGCCAGGATCTCTTCGTTGACCAGGTCGTCGACCAGCAGCACTGTCGCTGCCTGGATGGCCTTGACCGCCTTGATGGTGAGCAGTTCAGGATCACCGGGGCCTGCGCCGACCAGGGTGCAACTGCCGTGATGGGAAGGGGTGCTCATGGGGTCTCCGTCTCTGGCGTCTTTTGCGCCGCCTGTGCCAGCTGTGCCAATTGCACGATCTGCGCCACCTGTTGCGCGATGGCGTCCGGCACCGGCGCTTCGCCGACCAGTACGCGGCGCGTGTAGGCCGTCGTGGTTGCGATGTCGATTTCGGTGGGCAGGCCAGGCACCTCGGTTTGCGTGCCAGGCTGCTGCGCCTGCAACGCGATGTGCCGGCCGTGCACGAATCCGTCGACCTGCGCGGTGCGGCGCGGGTCGGCTGCGCTCTCGCCCTCCAGACCGCGTGAGAGCAGGGCGGTCATGCCCATCAGTTCGAAGGTCGCGGCCATGGATCGCGAGTATTCAGGGTGTGTGTAGCTGCCGACCACCACGCACTCGCCCACGCTCGGTTGCATCAGCTTGACCACGCTGTGGCCGGGATTGCGCAGGCCGACGACACGGCGCACGTCGAGGAGTCGCTTGAGGCCGGGCGACAGCAGTTCTGTGGGCGCGAAGACGACCTCGCCATTGCCGATGGGCCGGATGGCCCGCAGCGCGGGCACATCCAGCGCTGCGAGCACGTTGGAAGCCAGGACGCGCGTCGATTCCGTGGCCGCGCCATGCACCACGACTGGCAGGCCTTCGCGCGCCAACAGCAAGGCGAGCAGCGGCGTGAGCACCGGTAGCCGACGCGCGCCGTTGTAGCTGGGCAGCACCACCAGCGGCCGGTCGGTCGCCGGAAAGCGATCGAGGCGGGCATGCGTCGCGTCGAGGAAGCCCGCCATTTCTTCCGGCGTCTCGCCCTTGATGCGCATCGCGAGGCAGAAGGCGCCCACCTCCAGATCGGTCACCGTGCCGTCGAGCACCTGGCCGAAGAGGTCGCGGGCTTGCTCACGGTCGAGCGGCTTCGCACCGCGCGCGCCGCGACCGATTTCCTTGATGTATTGGCTGATTCCCATAGGTGGCCGGATTGTCCCGCATGACTTATGCCGCAATGGGGGTGCGCTTATGCCCCGTTGCGCAGGTGGGTTTATCGCTGTCGCCGCGTGGAGGCTCATGACGCCGCCGCCAGCACCGACCCGGAGGCCGCGCGCACCATGCGTTTGAGTTCGGGAATGCAAGACCCGCAGTTGGTGCCGCATTTCAGTGCGCCCTGCAGGCCGGCGAGTCGCTCGACCTCCGAGCCGGCGGAGGATGCAAGATGCTCTCCGATGGCGGTTTGCGTGATGCCGAAGCAACTGCAGATGACTTTGCCGCGAGCCGCCACACCGCCGGGCGGTGCCGAGCCGGGCCGCAGCAGTTGCCGGCCGTAGGCTTGAGCCGGCAGCCGGTCCTGCAGCAATGCCTTGATCCAGACCTCCGCCCGGGTGTCGCCACCGAGCAGGAATCCTTCGAGGTAGGCGTCCGCGCCGTTGCGCGCCAGGCGTACCGCGCGGCGCTGTCCGCGCTTTGCATCGGCATAGCGCAGGGTGTCGGCGCTGGTGAGCGCGAGCAGCGCTTCCATGCGCGAAAGGACAGCGTCAGGCGGCGCCTCGTACGCCGCGGCGCGGAACAGCACGCCCGTGCGGTCGGGCCCCGCGCCGTCGAGCGCGGCACCGGTGCCGAAGGGCACGCAACTCGCGAACGGAAAAGACGACATCAGGCCGCGAAGTTCGGCGGCGACGACCAGCGCCGCGTCCTGCGGCAGCCATGCGGCGGCAAGCAGTGTCCAGGGCAACTCGGCCTTGAGGATCTTGACCGCCGCGTGCTTGAGCTCCGGCTGCTTCGAGTCGGGGCAGAAGCTCGCCGTCGTCAGCGCGTTCACGCCCGCAAGCCGTGTGCCGGTGCTGGACGAGCCGCTCAGGTATTCGCCGCCCCAGTGCATTGCAATGAATGCCTGGCTCAGGCCCACCTCGGCGCTGGTCGCGACGGGCACCACGATCGAGCCCCGGCGCGATGTCACGTGCACGAGATCGCCCTCGGCCAGTTGGCGGCGGGCCATGTCCTGTGGATGCATCTGCACGGTCGGCTCCGCAACGTGGCCGAAGAGCCTGCCCAGCGTGCCGGTGCGGCTCATCCCGTGCCACTGATCGCGCAGGCGGCCGGTGTTGAGCGAGAAGGGGTAGCGCGCCTCGCGGGCCTCGGTCACCGGCTTGTAGGGCGTGTCGACGAAGCGGGCGCGGCCATCGGGCGTCGGAAAGATGCCGTCCTCATAGAGCCGTGCGCTGCCCTCGGTCTCGCCTTCGCGCAGAGGCCATTGCTGCGGCGTGGCTTCGAGCATCGCGTAGCTCATGCCGGTGATGTCGAGGTCACGGCCGCGGGTGGTCTCGCGGTGTTCGTTCCAGACCGATTCGGCGTCGGCGTAGGGAAAGAGTGTGCTGCCTGTGCGCCCCAGGCGTTCCTCGAGGCGGCGCGCGAACGCCACGCCGATGCGCCAGTCGTCGCGTGCTTCGCCCGGCGCCGCGACGGCCGGCCGCACCCGGGATATGCGCCGCTCGCTGTTGGTGACGGTGCCTTCCTTCTCGCCCCAGGTGGTGGCCGGCAGCAGCAGGTCGGCAAAGTCGCAGGTGGCAGTCGTCGCGAACGCTTCCTGCACCACGACGAACTCGCAGCGCTCGAGCGCGCGGCGCACGGTCGCCTGGTCGGGCATCGATTGCGCCGGGTTGGTGCAGGCGATCCAGAGCGCGCGGATTTCGCCGTCGGCGGCGGCCTGGAACATCTCGACCGCGGTCTTGCCCGGCCGATCCGGCACGTCGTCGACGCCCCACAGCGCAGCCACCTCGGCGCGATGCTGCGGATTGGCGAGGTCGCGATGAGCGGAAAGCAGATTGGCCAAGCCGCCGACTTCGCGCCCGCCCATGGCGTTGGGCTGGCCGGTGAGCGAGAAGGGCCCGGCGCCGGGTTTGCCGATCTGCGCGGTCGCCAGGTGCAGGTTGATCAGCGCTGCGTTCTTCGCGGTGCCGGACGAGGACTGGTTCAGGCCCTGGCAATAGAGGCTCAGCGTCGCGGCGGAGGTCGCAAAAAGACGGGCTGCCTGCAACAGATCGTCCTTGGAGATGCCGCAGACTTGCGCCACGCGATCGGGCGTGCAGTCGCGTACCGTGGCCTTGAGCGCATCGAAGCCGCTGGTGTGATCGGCGATGTACCGCGCATCGGTCCAGCCTTCCCAGAGCATCAGGTGCAGCATGCCGTTGAAGAGCATCACGTCGGTGCCCGGCTGGATCGGCAGGAACAGGTCGGCTATCTCCACCGTGTCGGTGCGGCGGGGATCGGCCACGACGATCTTCATCGCCGGGTTGGCCGTCTTCGCGTCTTCGATGCGCCGGAACAAGATCGGATGCGCCCAGGCCGTGTTGCTGCCGACGATGAACAGGCACTCGGCGTGCTTCAGGTCGTCATAGCACGCGGGCGGTGCATCGGCGCCGAGCGTCTTCTTGTAGCCGGCGACCGCGCTGCTCATGCACAAGCGCGAGTTGGTGTCGATGTTGTTGGTGCCGATGAGGCCCTTGGCGAGCTTGTTGAAGACGTAGTAGTCCTCCGTCAGCAACTGTCCCGACACGTAGAAGCCCACCGCATCGGGGCCGCTTTCGCCGATCACCTGCGCAAACTTCTCCACCGCCACATCGAGCGCGCCATCCCAGCTGATGGGTTCGGGCGCACCGCCGCGCGTGGCGCGCTGCAACGGCCGCAGCAGACGCGTCTGCATGGTGACCGCGGCACTGGCCGTCAAGTGCAGTGTCGAGCCCTTGGTGCACAGGCGGCCGAAGTTTGCGGGATGCGCGGGGTCGCCGCGCACGCTGGTGATCTGCGCGCCATCGGATTCGATGATCACGCCGCAGCCCACGCCACAGTAGGGGCAGGTCGAGCGTGTTTCGTTCATGGCGGCTCCTCAGGCCTCGACGGTTCGCCTGGGACCGGCCGCGGGACGAGAGAGATCGGTGGCGTGCGATTCGAGTTCGCCCGCATCGAGGTGCACTACGCCGTCGGCAACTTTCACCGCGAAGCGCGGCGTGCAGCCTTCGTCCGGCGACTTCGCGCAGCCGTCGTCGAGACCGATGGCCCAGTTGTGCAGGGGACAGGCCACGCTGGTGCCGAACACGATGCCCTGGCTCAGCGGACCGCCCTTGTGCGGGCAGCGGTCGAGCAATGCGAAGACCTGGTTCTCGGAATTGCGGAACACCGCGACATCGAGGCCCTCGGCACGGCTGACGCGACGCGCGCCGAGCACGGGGATGTCGTCGACGCGGCAGATCACTTTCCATTCACTCATGATTTCCTTTCCTTCAGGCCGTCTGCGCGGCAGCGGCAGTGGGCTCGACGACGGCCACGGGCTTGAACTGCCGCACGTCCACGGATGCCTGGCTCGACTCGAACCACGGATCGGGTTCGCCGTCCAGCGCGAACTGGAGCCGCTCCCACAGGGTCTTGCGGCCCTCCGCGTCCTCGAGGATCTTCTTCTTCACGTAGTCGAGGCCGACGCGTCCGATGTAGTGCACCGTGCGCTCCAGGTACCAGCCTTCCTCGCGGTAGAGCTGCAGGAACGCGCCCGCGTACTCCATCACTTCCTCGGACGTCTTCACCTTCACGAGGAACTGCGCGACCTCGGTCTTGATGCCTCCGTTGCCGCCCACGTAGATTTCCCAGCCCGAATCGACGCCGATCACCCCGACGTCCTTGATGCCCGATTCAGCGCAATTGCGCGGGCAGCCCGACACCGCGAGCTTCACCTTGTGCGGTGCGTACATCGCCCACAGCGCGCGCTCCAGGTCCTTGCCCATCTGCGTCGAGTCCTGCGTACCGAAGCGGCACCACTCGCTGCCCACGCAGGTCTTCACCGTGCGCAGCGACTTGGCGTAGGCAAAGCCGGACGGCATGCCGATGTCCTTCCAGACGTTCTCCAGGTCTTCCTTCTTCACGCCGAGCAGGTCGATGCGCTGGCCGCCCGTGACCTTGACGGTGGGAATCTTGTACTTGTCGGCCGCGTCGGCGATGCGGCGCAGTTCATCGGGCGTGGTGTGGCCTCCCCACATGCGCGGGATCACGGAATAGGTGCCATCGCGCTGGATGTTGGCATGGCTGCGCTCGTTGACGAAGCGGCTCTGCGGATCGTCCTTCGCCTCCTTGGGCCAGGTCGAGATCAGGTAGTAGTTGATCGCCGGGCGGCAGGTCGCGCAGCCGTTGGGCGTGCGCCAGCCGAGGTTGCGATACACCTCGTCGTGCGTGAGGTAGTGCTCCTTGCGGATCGCATTGCGCACGTCCTGGTGGCTGACGTCGGTGCAGGCGCAGACGGCCTTCTTCTTGGGCGTGGCGGAGTAGTCGCCGCCGGCCGTGAACATCAGGATCTGCTCGACCAGTCCGGTGCACGAGCCGCACGATGCGCTGGCCTTGGTGTGCTTCTTGACCTCTTCGAGCGTGAAGAGTCCCTTGTCCTTGATCGCCTTGCAGATGGTGCCCTTGCTGACGCCATTGCAGCCGCAGACCTCGGCATCGTCCGGCATCGACGCGGCCTTGCTGTGGCCTTCGTGGCCGGTGTCGCCGATGTTGGATTCGCCGAACATCAGCTTGTCGCGGATGTCGTGCACGCTGCGGCCGTCACGCAGCAACTTGAAGTACCAGCTTCCGTCGACCGTGTCGCCGTAGAGGCAGGCGCCGACCAGCTTGTCGTCCTTGATCACCAGCTTCTTGTAGACGCCACCGAAGGGATCGCTCATCACGATCTCCTCGGTGCCTTCGCCACCCATGAACTCGCCGGCGGAGAAGAGGTCGATGCCCGTGACCTTGAGCTTCGTCGAGGTCAGCGAGCCCATGTAGCGGCCGATGCCGAATTGAGCCAGGTGATTCGCCGCGACCTTGGCCTGCTCGAAAAGCGGCGCAACCAGCCCGTAGGCGATGCCGCGATGCGCCGCGCATTCGCCGACCGAGTAGATGCGCGCATCGGTCACGGTCTGCATGGTGTCGGTGACGACAATGCCGCGGTTGATGTGCAGGCGCATCTTCTCGGCCAGCTCGGTGTTGGGACGGATGCCGACGGCCATGACCACCAGGTCGGCGGCGACCTCGGTGCCGTCCTTGAAGCGAATGGCGGAGACCCTTCCTTGTTCGTTGCCCACGAGTTCCTGGGTTTGCGCGCCGATGAGGAACTTCAGGCCGCGGTCTTCGAGCGACTTCTGCAGCAGCTTGCCGGCCACGTCGTCCAGTTGCCGCTCCATGAGCCACGGCATGACGTGCACCACGGTGACGTTCATGCCGCGCAGCATGAGGCCATTGGCCGCTTCGAGACCCAGCAGTCCACCGCCGATGACGACCGCGTTCTTGTGCGTGCGTGCCGTCTCGATCATGTAGTCGGTGTCGGCGATGTCGCGATAGGCGATCACGCCTTTCAGATCCTTGCCGGGGACCGGCAGCATGAAGGGATTGGAGCCGGTGCACATCAGCAGGCGGTCATAGGCCGCTTCGGTGCCGTCCTCGGCGCGAACGATCCGCTTGACGCGATCGACTTCTGCGACTTTCTTGCCGGCATGAAGGGTGATGTTGTTCTCGGCGTACCACTCCCAGCTGTTGAGAACGATCTCGTCGACCGTTTGCTCACCCGCGAGCACCGGCGACAGCAGGATGCGGTTGTAGTTCGGATGCGGCTCCGCGCCGAATACGGTGATGTCGTAGAGGTCGGGCTCGATCTTGAGCAGTTCCTCGATCGTGCGCACGCCGGCCATGCCGTTGCCGACCATCACGAGTTTCATTTTCTTCATGGGGTGGGACCTTTCGTGGATTCAATCAAGCGAGGGACCCAAGGCGCGCGTGGAGAATCGCGCCATGAGCTTTGAAGTGGACATTGGCTACAGCAGCCAGCGCGGGCCGCGCGAGGTCAACGAGGACTTCGCCGGCGCGGTGCATGCGCCGCAGGGCGAGGAAGCACGCGGGCTGATTGCGGCCATAGCCGACGGTGTGTCCACCGGTGGACGCGGACTCGAGGCCGCGCAGACCACCGTGATGGGACTGCTGGGTGACTACTTCGCCACGCCCGACACCTGGGAGCCGACGGCGGCGCTGGACCGGCTGATCGGCGCGCAGAACGCATGGCTTGCCGATCACAACCGCCGCCGCCAGGGTGGCGGCACCGCGCTCACCACGTTGACCGCGCTGGTGCTGCATGGACAGAGCTACACGCTCGCGCACGTCGGCGACACCCGCGCCTGGCGAGTGCGCCAGGACGTCGAACCCATGCCGCTGACGCAGGACCATGCCTTCGAGCACCCCGACCTGCGCAGCCGGCTGACGCGCGCGATCGGTCTCGACGACCAGGTGCGCGTCGACTACGTGCAGGGCGATGTGCGCGTCGGCGACTGCTTCGTGCTCAGCTCCGACGGCGTGCACGGTGTGCTCAAGGCGCAGCATCTGGCGGCCCTCGCGCTGCAGGGCAATGCGGGAGAGGCCAGCCATGCGCTGGTTCAGGCCGCGCTGGCGGCAGGGTCGCGCGACAACGCCACTGCGCTGGTGATTCGCGTCATCGGGCTGGATGCCCGTCAGCTGGACGATGAAATGGGCGACGTGCGTCGGCTGGCTCCGCCGCCGCTGCTGAAGGTGGGTGACGTGCTCGACGGCTACGTGATTACCGCGCGAGTAGCCGATACCGGCGTGCATGTGCTCTATCAGGCGCGTCGACCGGAGACCCGAGCCCTGGTCACCCTCAAGACCTTGCATCCGTCGCGGGCCGGCGATCCACAGGAGCGCGCGATGCTGGCACACGAAGCCTGGCTGGGACTTCGCGTCAACGCTCGCGCCGACAGCGGCTTCGTGCGCGTTCACGAGCGTGCGGAGGATGCCAGCGCGCTCTATACCGTGTTCGATTGGCATGGCGGCCGCACGCTCGAGCAGATGCAGAAGGATGGCCGGCGCGGCGCTGTGGCAGAGGTCGTGGCCGCGGCCATCGAAGTGACCCGCGCGCTGGGTCGGCTGCACCGCCACGGCGTGGTGCATCGCGACATCAAGCCGGGCAACCTGCACCTTGGCGACGATGGGCGCTGGCGCATCCTCGACCTGGGTGTTGCGCTGTCCGGGCGCGAGAGCGCGGCGCAGCGCGAACTGCATGCCGGCACGCCCAGCTATATCAATCCCGAGCAGTGGGAAGACGAGGGTGCCGACGCGGCAAGCGATCTGTTCGCGTTGGGCGTCACGCTCTACCAGTGGCTTGCCGGGCGCTTGCCCTATGGCGAGATCGAGCCCTATCAGGCTGCGCGCTACCGGCGCGACCCGGCCGCGCTGTCGCGTATCCGGCCGGATGTGCCGATGTGGCTCGACCATCTGGTGCGCAAGGCTGTCGCGCGCGATCCGCGGCAGCGTTTCGAGACGGCCGAGGAGTTGCTGCTCGCGCTCGAGCGGGGCGCGTCTCGTCCCGTCAGTGCGCCGAGCGCCACGCCGCTGGTTCGCCGCGACCCGGCTGCGCTCTACAAGATCGCGCTGGGTGTTTCGCTGCTGCTCAATGTGTTGTTGGTGGTGTGGCTGCTCTTCTTGCCGAAATAGGCACACCCCCAGGGTCGCGCACTTCGTGTCGCTCTCCACCCCCTTGCAGGGGGCAATACCGGCGGCCCGGCGGAGCCGGTTCCGCGGTATTCCTGGAACTAGGACTTGCGGGGTCATGCGTTGCGGGCCTTGGGGGCTTTGGTGGTGCTGGGGCGGCGAGGTGTGACCGGCGGCTGTGCGGCATCGCGGGCGCGGCCGCCTTTTTCGGCCCAGGTGCGGGTCCAGCGGATTTGCATCACGCGCATGACGCCGAGCATGACGAGCGACAGTGCGGCGAAGAAGACGAAGCCCCAGGCATAGCTGCCGAGATATTGCTTCGACAAGCCCATCGCGTTGGGTACCAGGCCACCGCCGAGCGCGCCGATCTCGCCGATCATCGAGCCGGCCACCGCGGTGCTTGCCGGCCAGCGGAGCGGCACGAGTTGGAAGAGTGCGCCATTGCCAGCACCCAGTGCGGCGAAGCAGGTGATCAGCAGGAGCGTGGTGAGCGTCAACGATGCCGACGACGCGCCGACCAGCACCAGGCCGATCGCCACCACGAGCAGGACCAATGTCAGCGTGTTGACGCCGCCCCAGCGGTCGGAGATCCAGCCGCCGATCACGCGTACGGCGGCACCCATGAAGGCGGCCAGCATGGTCAACTGTCCGGCCTGCACCTTGCTCACGCCGAACTGGTCGTAGTAGTAGGAGGGCAGGAAGGTCGTGAGGCCGATGAAGCCGCCGAAAGTCACGCCGTAGATCAGGCTGAACACCCATCCGTCCTTCTCGAACAGGCAGGCGATGTGTTCGCGGAAGCTGGCATGGCTGTCGATGTCGGGCGGCTCCTTGGCGAACACGATCATCACGATCATCGGCACGAGGATCGCGATGGCTGCCACACCGTACACGCTCTGCCAGCCCAGCCATTGGGCGAGTGGCGGAGCCACCAGCACCGACACCGCGGTACCGACGTTGCCCGCACCCACCAGTCCCATGGCGAGGCCCTTGTGCTGCGGCGGGAACCAGCCCGACCCCAGCGAGAGCGCGACGCCGAAGCTCGCGCCCGCGATGCCCAGGAGCACCCCCATCGCGAGCAGATCGTTGAAGCTGTGCACCATGAAGAAGCCGAACAGCATTGCGACGGCAATGAGCCCCATCTCGACCAACGTCGCATGCTTGCGGCCGATGTATTGCGACAGGATGCCCAGCGGGAAGCGCATCAGCGCACCGGCAATGATCGGCACCGACAGCATCAGGCCCTTCTGCGCCGGCGAGAGGTTGAAGCTTTCGCCGATGAACGGTGCCATCGCACCGTTGAGCACCCAGATGCAGCACGAGAAGGCGAAGTACAGAAAGGCCGCGAACAACGTCGGGCCGTGGCCTGAGCGAAGGAAGGTCTTGAAGCTGGACATGGCTTTCAATGCGAAATGCCGCGGCGCGGCCGTTGGCGGGCCGTGTCATCGGACGGGGTTGGGGCGGTGTGCCGGCAGCGAACGCTGACGGCGTGAGGGGTGTGCCCGGCGGTTGCAAGACCGGGCGGCGTGCAGGTGTCTGCCGCTTCACCAAAGCGGTGCTTCGTTACACCGCGAGCCATGTCACGCAAGAGCTGTGCCACCGCGCGACGGCGCCGCTGGCCTATGCTTCCGGTTGCTGTTTGAAGCTCGCCGTGAACCCTCTTCTTGTCGTCCTGCCCCACGAAGCCACCGACCTTGCATTGCCCGAGGTGCTGCAGCGCGCACTGGCTGGCATCGATGCTTCGGCCGTTGCGCGTGCGACGTCCCTCACGATGGCGTCGCAGGCCCAGTTGCTCGTGCCTCGGGAGATCGTGATCTGCGTGAAAGTGGCGGCGCAGGATCTTTTCGATGTGCTGCAAGCCTGGTCGGGCACGCCGCCGTGTCCGCTGAGCCTCGTCTCCGCACCGCTGGATCGCCAGTCGCACGAGAAACTCGCGGCGCTCGGCGTGCACGCATGGGAGTCGATCGAGGCGCTGACTGCGCAGTCCCTCGATGCGTTGCTGGGCCGCGCGCACGCGCGCTGGCAGCGGGAGAGAGGACTGCGCACCGAACTGGATGCACTGCGCACGCGCCTGGACGAACGCAAGTGGATCGATCGCGCCAAGGGCCTCTTGATGTCCGCACGCGGCATCGATGAGGACGAGGCCTTCGGTCTGCTGCGCGGCGCGGCCATGCATGCCAACCTGCGCCTCGGCGAAGTCTCCCGATCCGTGGTCGAGGCTTCGCGATGGGCCGATGCGATCAATCGCGCCGGGCAGTTGCGCATGCTGTCGCAGCGGCTGGTCCGCGTGGCGGCGCAGGCGCTGGCGGGCATCGACGCGCGGCGCGCGCGTGTCTTGCGCACGCAATCGGCCGAGCGGGTGCAGGACAACCTGGATCATCTGGCCGCACTCGAACTGGACGAGGCCGGTGCGCGGAGCCTGTCGGATGTGCGCCTGGCCTGGAAAGGGCTGGAGGCGGCACTCGCCGCGCGCCTCGCGCCGCGAGCGTTGATGGATATCGATGCACGTGCCTGCGAACTGCTCTCTGCCGCCGAGGCCCTGACAGGTGCACTGGAGGCCTCCGGCGCGCGACGCGCGCTGCGCATCGTCAACATCTGCGGGCGCCAACGCATGCGCGCGCAACGGCTCGCAAAGGACGCGTTGCTGGCGTCGACCTTGTCGCAAGAAGCCACGCGCGATCGCCTGGCGCCGACGATGGATGCGTTCGAGTCCGCATTGCTGGAACTCGAGCGCGCGCCCTTGAGTTCACCCGAGATCCGGACCGCTTTGGTGGCCGCGCGGGACGAGTGGCTGCAACTGGTGCGCGGCGTGCGCGACGTCGAGAGCGCCGAAGGGCGCGCCGCGCTGGTGCGTTCCAGCGATGCGCTGGTCGACACCTTCGACCAACTCACTGCCTCGTACGAACACAGCCTGCAGGTCATCATGTCCTGACTCCGGCGTGAGTGGTTCGCCGCCGTGTCGACTCAGGCGGCAACCTTCTCCACGTGCGCCTGGCGCGTGTAGAGAAAGTCGATGACGGCCTTGCGCGCATGCACGTAAACCGGGTCTTCGGCCAGTTCGACGCGATTGCGCGGGCGTGGGATGTCGACTGCCAGCACTTCGCCGACGGTCGCGGCAGGCCCGTTGGTCAGCATCACGATGCGGTCGGACAGCAGCACTGCTTCGTCCACATCGTGCGTGACCATGACGACCGTGCTGTGCGTCTTCTGCACGATGGCGAGCAATTCGTCCTGCAGCTTGGCGCGCGTCAGCGCATCGAGCGCGCCAAAGGGCTCGTCCATCAGCAGCACCTTGGGTTCCATCGAGAGCGCGCGGGCGATGCCCACGCGTTGCTTCATGCCGCCGGAGATCTCGCCGGGGCGCTTTTGTGCGGCCGCACTCAGACCAACCAACGCGAGCGCCGCTTCGGTGCGTGCCTTGAGTTGCGCCTTCCCTTCGGTCGACGCGAACACGCGCTCGACAGCGAGGTATACGTTCTCGTAGCAGGTCAGCCAAGGCAGCAGCGAATGATTCTGGAACACCACTGCACGCTCAGGTCCCGGACCTTTGATCTCGCGGTGGGCGCACACCAGGGCGCCTTGCGTGGGCGCAGCGAGGCCGGCGATGAGGTTCAGCAGCGTCGACTTGCCGCAGCCCGAGTGCCCGATCAGCGTGATGAACTCGCCCTTGGCCACGCTGAGGTTGATGTCGCGCAATGCGAGGAAGCTGCCCTTCGCCGTCTTGAATCGCTGCTCGACGCCCTGGATCTCGATGTACTTTTTGTCATCATTCATGACTTCACCTCTTCGAACGTGAATGCCGTGGCGATCTTGATGAGCGCAAACTCGAGCACGAGGCCGACGATGCCGATGACGAAGATCGCGATGATGATGTTGGCGACGTTGAGGTTGTTCCACTCGTCCCACACCCAGAAGCCGATGCCGACACCGCCAGTCAGCATCTCCGCCGCGACGATCACAAGCCACGCAGTGCCGACGGCGAGCCGCACGCCGGTCAACATGTAGGGCAGCACGGCGGGGAAAAGGATCTTGGTGAAGATCTTCCATTCGCTGAGGTTCAGCACTTTCGCGACGTTCATGTAGTCGCTCGGCACGCGCTGCACGCCCACGGCGGTGTTGATGATCATCGGCCAGATCGAGCAGATGAAGATCGTCCAGATCGCCGCCGGATTGGCACCCTTGAACACCAGCAGACCGATCGGCAGCCAGGCCAGCGGGGAGACCGGGCGCAGCAGGCTGATCAGCGGATTGAACATGCGCGAGAGGAATTCGAAGCGGCCAATCGCAAAGCCCGCGGGAATGCCCACCGCCGCCGCGAGACCGAAGCCGAGCGCGACGCGTTGCAGCGACGACAGCACGTTCCAGCCCACGCCTTGGTCGTTGGGGCCCTTGCTGTAGAACGGATCGCTGAACACCGTCACTGCCTGCTGCCAGGTTGTGAGCGGCGAGGGAAAGCCGGTGGTGCTCTTCATCGCGACCAGTTCCCATATCAGGATCAGCAGCGCGATGCCGAGTACCGGCGGCAGAACGCGCAACCACAGCGCGTTGAAGTCGCGTGGTGCGCGAGGCTCGGGTTCGGCCTGTCGGGCAAGGGCCACGGGCTTGGTCGCGACAAGGCTCTTCGCAGTGGCCGGCGCAGCGGGACGGGCATCGAGAGGGGAATGAAAGACAGCGCTCACCATGACGGCCTCCTCAGGCGTGGACCTTGAACGAATCGGCGTACTGCCTGGGGTTCTTGCCGTCCCACACGACGCCGTCAATCAGCTTGCTGGTGCGCATCGCGTCCTTGGGAAGCGGCGTGTTCGTGGCGGCCGCGGCTTGCTTGTAGATGTCGATGCGGTTGATCTGCGTCGCGACCTGCAGATAGTCGGGATGCTCCTTCAGGAGGCCCCAGCGCTTGTGTTGTGTGAGGAACCACATGCCATCCGACAGATACGGAAAGTTCACCGAACCATCGTTGAAGAACTTCATGTAGTTCGGATCGTCGCAACTCTTGCCGAGCCCGTTGGTGTAGCGGCCCAGGATGCGTTGGTTGATGGCATCGACGCTGGTGTTGACGTAGCTCTTGTCCGCGATAGTCTCGGCCATCTTGTTCTTGTTCTGCAGGCCGGTGTCGATCCACTTGCCAGCCTCCAGGATGGCCGCGGTCACGGCGCGCGCGGTGTTGGGGTACTTCTTGACGAAGTCGCCCGTCGTGCCGAGCACTTTTTCCGGGTGGTCCTTCCAGATGTCCTGCGTGGTCACGGCCGTGATGCCGATGCCGTCCATGATCGCGCGCTGGCCCCACGGCTCGCCGACGCAATAGCCGTCCATGTTGCCGACACGCATGTTCGCGACCATCTGGGGCGGCGGCACGGTGATGACCTTGGCGTCCTTCAGCGGATTGATGCCGTTGGCCGCCATCCAGTAGTACAGCCACATCGCGTGCGTGCCGGTGGGGAAGGTCTGCGCGAAGGTGTATTCGCCCTTGTCGGCGGCCATCACCTTGGCCAGCGAGGCGCCGTCGACGGCACCCTTGTCGGCCAGCTTCTTCGACAGTGTGATGGCCTGGCCGTTGTTGTTGAGCGTCATCAGGACGGCCATGTCTTTCTTCGGGCCGCCAATGCCCAGATGCACGCCGTAGACGAGGCCGTAGAGCACGTGGGCAAAGTCGAGCTCGCCGTTCACGAGCTTGTCGCGCACGCCGGCCCAGCTTGCTTCCTTGCTGGGTACGATCTTCACGCCGTACTTCTTGTCGATGCCAAGTACCGAGGCCATGACGACGCTGGCGCAATCAGTAAGGGGAATGAAGCCGATCTTCACTTCCTCCTTCTCGGGCTTGTCGGAACCCTGGGCCCAGACCGCCGCGCGCAACGCGGGGTCCAGCCCCACCACGCCTGCGGCAGCGGCCCGCAGCACGCGTCGGCGATTCAGTTTGGGTGTGAGCGAATCGGTCATGGGGCGAACTCCGAAAGGAAAGACAAGAAAGACAAGCGCAAAAAACAAAAAAGGCGTCCTCACCGCGCAAGAGCTGCTCGAAAACGAGCCCTCGCGGGTGGGGACGCCTTTGTCCGGTTCGGTGGGCCGTATCCGCCGTTGGATGCTGCCTGCCTGAAGACCTTCGTTGGTCTATGGCCAGCAGGAATGCAAGCGACGTGCCAGCGTTGACGGACGTTGAACTGCTATGAAAAACATAGCTTCAGAACCAGGCCTGGCTTTGGATTGACGCCGATAGGACATTTTGACCGGGTGCGGCACGATCATTGTGCGTCGCACCATTCCAGATCAGGCGCCGCTCACGAGGCCGCGTCGCGGGGCAGGTACTCGGCCACCGACAGCACCGATTCGGCCACCTCGACCAGACGCCGGCCCTGGTTCATGGCAGTCTGCCGCAGCATCTTGTGCGCTTCCTGCTCGCTGATGCCGCGATGTGCCATCAGGAGGCCCTTGGCGCGCTCGACGAGCTTGCGCTCATTGAGCGCTGCGCGCACGGTCTCCAGTTCGTCGCCCATCGCCTGCAGGCGGCGCGACTGCTCCTGAACCATGTCGAGGATCGAACGTTCGAGTTGGCGACCATAGAGCGCCGCGCCGCCGGGCGGCTGTGAGTGGGTCGTTGAGTCTGGCGTCGGCTCGTCGAAAAAGGCTGCGGGCGAATCGGTGTCGTCGGCCATTTTCAACAGCAGTGCTTCATGCGCCTGCAATTCGGATCGCGCCCGCGCCGTCTTGTGCGCGCAAATTCGTTGCAACTCGGCGGCGAGTCGCTCCTCGACCCCCTGCATCGCGTCGATGCGCCGGGTGCTGCAGTCGAACCAGGTCTGGCTCAGTTCGGGATCGAGCGCCACGCCCGCCGGCGCGGCACACGCAATGCGGCGCAAGCGCTCCTGTTCCGCAATCTGCTCTGGCGACTGGCTTGCGCGCCAAAGGCAGGCCAGGCTCTCGGCGGAAAACTCGACGAAGACCTGGAAGCAGCGCTCCTGCGAATCGATCAGGTGCAGCCACTGCTGCTGTCGCGTGCTGTCGTTGCACCCCGAAGCAAATGCTGCGGCGCCGCAGGCGCGCTCCTGGCCGGCGAATTCCTTGCCCTGCATGAAATTGAAGAGCGCCACGAGCACGCGCGAGACCTCCGGATCGGTCGCGCCATCGGCCGCCTCGAACACCACCGCGAGCAGTCCGGCGATGAGCTTGACGAAAGCGGCTGTCGACTCGGCAGCGTCCAACTCCAGCGCGCCGATTCGGCGGCGCAGTTCGGGGAGCGCATCCAGCCCGGGGAGCACCCAGGCAATCCGGCTGAAAAGGCGAGTGCCATTGCCGATCCGGGCGATGTCTGCTTCCAGGTGTCCGAAGCTTTGGCGCACCGCCGTCTCCAATTGCAGGCATTCGACGATCTGCTTGCTCCGCTGTGCGGCGAAGCGTTGACCTCGCGAGGCCAGCCACACGTTCGAGATACCGCGTTCGCGCTGCAAGGCATGCACCAGTCGTCCGATGCTTCCGACCAGTTCGCCGGTGCGGGTCAGTTGTTCCAGCCCGTCGATTTCGCAACGCAGGGCGGCAACCAGGAAACTCAGGCCGGATTTCATCGAAGGGCTTGCAGCAACATCCGTGCCCCGAAAACGGGCGGCACCTACACTCGCAGCATGTTTGTATTGGGTATCGAATCGTCCTGCGACGAAACCGGCGTGGCCTTGGTCGAGAGCGGCGCGAGCGGGCTGCCGCGTCTCGCAGCGCACGCGCTGCACAGCCAGATCGCGATGCACCAGGCCTACGGCGGCGTCGTTCCGGAACTGGCGAGCCGCGATCACATCCGGCGCGTGCTCCCCCTCGCGGAGACCGTCTTCGAGCAGGCCGGCCAACGGTTGGCGGATGTGGACGTCGTCGCCTATACCCGAGGGCCTGGCCTGGCGGGGGCCTTGCTGGTCGGCGCGGGAGTGGCCTGCGCGCTCGGCGCGGCGCTGGACAAGCCGGTGCTGGGCGTGCACCACCTTGAAGGGCATCTGCTGTCGCCCTTCCTCAGCGCCGATCCGCCGGAATTCCCCTTCGTCGCGCTGCTCGTGTCCGGCGGCCACACGCAACTGATGCGCGTCGACGGTGTAGGGAGGTATGAGCTTCTGGGCGAAACGATCGACGACGCGGCCGGCGAGGCCTTCGACAAAAGCGCCAAGTTGATGGGATTGCCCTATCCGGGCGGCCCGTGGCTCGCCAAGCTGGCCGAGCAGGGCGATGCCGCGGCTTTCAAGCTCCCGCGCCCCTTGTTGCACAGCGGCGACCTGGATTTTTCTTTTGCGGGGCTGAAGACAGCGGTGCTCACTCAGGCCCGCAAGCTCGGCGATGAGATCGAATCACGAAAGGCCGACCTCGCGGCGTCGACCCAGGCCGCGATCGTCGAGGTGCTGTTGAAAAAGTCGCTGGCAGCGATCGAGCAGACGGGGCTGGATCGTCTGGTGGTGGCAGGGGGTGTCGGCGCCAACCGGTCGCTGCGCGAGCAACTCAATGCCGCATGCGCCAAGCGCGGGGTGCGCGTGCACTATCCCGAATTGCACTTGTGCACCGACAACGGCGCCATGATCGCGATGGCCGCCGCGATGCGCCTCCAGGCGGGCATCCAGAGCCCGACCGAGCGCTATGCCTTCGACGTCAAGCCGCGATGGCCGCTGGCGTCGCTGAATGCCGCGTCGGAACCCGCCTAGGCGCCTTCCTGGATTGCTGCGGCAGCGGCAGCACGTCGAGCATCTTGCGCCAGAGCTGGGACCATTGCGGCCAGTCGTGACCGCCTTCGGTGGTGAAGACATGACCGGACGGAAGCGCATCGGCCAGCAGCTGGTGGTTGGCCGCGAATCGGTCGCCGAGGCCGAATCCCAGGTACAGCGGGGGGAGCGTCTCAGGGCGCGCCGGCGACGCGTACTGCTGGAGCCAGGGCCACAGCTTGCGGTCGACCTCCTGGTCGGGCGGCGGGCCCTCGGGGGCCTTCCATGCGCGCAAGCCACCGGCCTTGTGGATTTCCGCACCGATCGGGCGCCGACCGAGATAGGGCGCCAAGGCCACGATCCCGTCGACCGTGCCCGGTTTGGCCAGTTCATGAATCAAGGCGCCGAAGCCGCCGATCGAAATGCCGACCAGCCAGATCTTCCGGTATCCGACCGCACGCTGAGGCTCGATCACGTCTTGTTGTAGCCGCTCGATGAAAGTCTGGTCGTAGTAATACGACACATCGGCGTCCACCAGCAAGGAATCCGCCGCGAGATCGCGTTCCTGCACGGCGCTGACAAAGCCCTCGCGCTCGAATTCCTCCGGCTTCAGAAATGCGCCCGGGAGGAACACCAGGAGGGTGTCCGATCGGGCATCGACGTCTGCAAGCTTCAAGTGCGTTTTCATGGTGCTTGTGTGAGCGCCTTCGGGCGGGCCGCCTGGGCAAACCGCACGCCTTAAAAGCGCGAATTGATACAAAGGCCTTGAAAAATACGTCACAGAACGTGACGTATTGCGCACCGATTGTGGGTCAGAAATACGTTAGGTCGGCAACCAAAAGTTACCGACCCGTCTATTCACCCCACTTTGCCTGCTTCGGTCCCCGGCAACCGGAAAGTCGCCGGGGGAGCCGTGAAGCGTCCCGAAGCCGATTCGGTCGATCAGTTGATGGCGAGTTGCGCCACGTTGCTGACCGGAACCAGCTTGCCCAGCTTGAGGGTCAGCACGCCGTTTTCGAGCTTGGCTTCGCTCGCGGCAACGTCGATGTCCTGCGGCAACTCGTAGGCAGCCTTGATCTGACGCTTGGCTTCGGCTTTGCTCTCGATTCGAACCACGGCACCTTCGATGCCGATCGTCAGGTCGTCGCGCGACAGGCCTGGGACATCGAGGGTCAAGGTCCAGGTCTTTTCGTCCTGTTCGACATTGAGCGAGCGTTGTGCGCCGGAGAAGGCTTCGTTGACGAAGCGCTCCAGGCTGCGATCGTACGAACGCGGAACAAAGCGGGCGGTCCGGATGGCGGGTGCAAAAAACATGATGAAGACTCCTGAGCGAAACGATGAGGACAAGAATGTGTGTCCCGTACACTGCGCGGCGTTTCAACAAGACGAGTGCCGCATGCCACCTCATCTAGGCATCGCGAAGGGAGTTTCAAGACGATGATTTCCAGCTTTATTTGGCGACGCCGGGCCTTGAAATTCGCGGCTCTGGCGCTAGGTGCCGGCGTGCTTTCGCCGCTGCAGGCGAAGACGCAGACGCCAATCCGCCTTGCGCTGATCGAGAGCATGAGCGGCCCTTTCGCCAATACGGGTGAAGCGGTGTTCCGCAACCTGCTGTGGGCGGTCGAGCGCGTCAATGCACGCGGGGGGGTGAGGCTGCCCGGCGGCGCGCGCCTCCTGCAACTGGATCGCTACGACAGCAAGGGACAGAACGAAGAAGCGCTGTCCGCGCTGCGCGCCGCGATGGACGACGGCGCGCGCATCGTGATGCAGGGCAACTCTTCGGCGACTGCCGCGGCACTGATCGACGCGATCGAGAAGAACAACGAGCGCGATCCGTCGAAGCGTGTCCTCTTCCTCAACTACTCGGCCGTCGACCCCATCCTCACCAACGAGCGCTGCAGCTTCTGGCACTTCCGCTTCGACGCGCATGCCGACATGCGCGTGACCGCGCTGATGCAGGTGCTCAAGGACGACAAGGCGCTCCAGCGCGTCTATCTGATCGGCCAGGATTACAGCTTCGGCCAGGCGGTGCTGCGCGAATCACGGCGCCAGCTTGCCGAGTTGCGGCCCGACGTGCAGATCGTCGGCGACGAGCTGCATCCGATGGGCAAAGTCAAGGATTTCGCCCCTTATGCGAGCAAGATCCTCGCCAGTGGGGCGCAGGCGGTGATCACGGGCAACTGGGGCAACGACCTCACGCTGCTCGTGAAGGCGGCGCGCGAGGCAGGCTTCAACGGCACCTTCTACACCTTCTACGGCAATGCGCTGGGGGCGCCGGCGGCGATTGGCGACGCCGGCATCGGCCGCGTCGTCGCGGTGGCCGACTGGCTGCCGAACGTGCAGACACCGCAGTCGGAGGCCTTCTACAAGTCCTTCCGCGCGCGCTTTCCCAAGCCTTCCGAGGACTACGTGCACATGCGCATGCAGTTGATGATCGAGGCGCTGGCCCAGGCGATCGAGCGTGCCGGCAGCACCGACACCGTGGCGGTCGCCCGTGCGCTTGAAAAGGCCCATGTCACGCTCGCGGGCCAGAGCGGACACATGCGCGCTGAAGACCACCAGTTCCAGCAGACGCTGGTGGTCGGCGTGATGGACAGGCAAGGCGCGCCCGGCGTGAAGTTCGACGTGGAAGGTTCCGGCTACGGCTTTCGCGTCGTGAAGACCATTCCAGCCAGCAAGGCCGAGATGCCCACGAGCTGCAAGATGCAGCGCCCCTGAAGCCCACCCCCTGCCGGGGGCAACACCAGCGGCCCGGCAAAGCCGGTTCCGCGGTGTTTCCCGAATGAGCTGCTACTGTTTCACCTCCAGCGCCAGCGGTGGCGAAGTTGAATTGCAAAGGAACAAGATCGATGCGCCAAGCCATCCACAACCTCGAAGCCTCCAAGATCCGCGAAGTCGCGAATGCCGGCCTGGGCCGCGGCGACGTCCTGGCGTTCTGGTTCGGCGAAAGTGACGAAGTCACGCCCGGCGTGATTCGCCAGGCGGCCATCGAATCGCTGCAGCGTGGCGAGACCTTCTACGCCCACAACCTGGGTTTGCCTGAACTGCGCGAGGCAGTCGCCGGATACATGAGCGGTCTGCATCCGAAGATCGAGTCGTCCCGCATCGCGATCACCTCGGGCGGCGTCAACGCGTTGATGCTTGCCGTGCAGGCGCTGGTCGATGCAGGAGACGAGGTCGTCGCCATCACCCCCGTATGGCCGAATCTCACTGCGCAGCCGGCCATCCTCGGCGCACGCGTGCGTCGCGTTTCCCTCGTGCCCAAGGCCGGGCAATGGACCCTCGACCTCGATGCGCTGCGCGCCGCGATCACGCCGGCCACCAAGCTGCTCATCGTCAATGCGCCCAACAACCCTACCGGCTGGACGCTGACGCGCGCGGAGCAACAAGCAATCCTCGACCACTGCCGGTCGACCGGAACCTGGATCCTTTCCGACGAGGTCTACGAGCGTCTTTACTACGACGAAACCCCGAATCGGTGCGCGCCGAGCTTTCTCGACGTGGCTGCGCCCGACGACCGCCTCGTTGTCGCTCACAGCTTCTCCAAGAGCTTCCTGATGACCGGCTGGCGGCTCGGCTGGCTGGTATTGCCGCCGGCTCTGATGGATGGCATGGGCAAGCTGATCGAATTCAACACTTCGTGCGCGAGCGTGTTCACGCAGCGCGCCGGCGTCGCGGCCCTGGCGCACACCGAGGAAATCACCCCGCGAATCGTCGCGCACCTGAAATCCTGTCGAGACACGCTGGTGCCGTTGCTCGCCGCCGTCCCCGGCGTGCAGGTGGCACCCGCCCGTGGCGGCATGTATGCCTTCTTCAAGCTCGAAGGTTTCGACGATTCGCTGGAAGTCGCCAAACGCCTCGTCGCCGAGGCCGGCCTCGGCCTGGCCCCCGGCAACGCCTTCGCCCCCGAGGCCCAAGGCTGGCTCCGCTGGTGCTTCGCTTCCAAGGACAAAGAACGCCTGGTCGAAGGGGTAAACCGCCTCAAACGCTGGCTGGGGCCCGAACGAAAGTCGTGAAACACCGCGGAACCGGCTTAGCCGGGCCGCTGGTGTTGCCCCCGGCGGGGGTGGGCGCCCGACACGAAGTGCGGGCAACCTGGGGGCGAGCTATAATCCCAAGGCTTTGCATACCGCAAGGCGCACGGTGTGTGCAGTTCCAGCGCTCACCGCAAGTCAAACATCCCGGAACAGGAAAACCAAATGATCGCAGCCTCCATCAAGGCCGAAGTTGTCAAGGACAACGCCCGCGCCGCCAACGACACCGGCAGCCCCGAAGTGCAAGTCGCACTGCTGACCGCCCGCATCAACGAACTCACCCCGCACTTCAAGACGCACGCCAAGGACCACCACGGTCGTCGCGGCCTGCTGCGCATGGTGAGCCGCCGCCGCAAGCTGTTGGACTACCTGAAGTCCAAAGACGCCGACCGTTACACCGCGCTGATCGCCAAGCTGGGTCTGCGCAAGTAAAACCGAATCGCATGCAAGAACGCCTGGGTTAGTCCGCTAGCTCAGGCGTTTTTTACTTCGCGAATCGTTTCTGGAGTGCCGAACAGAGCGAAGCTGTGTCATTCCAACGAAGTTCCGCCGAACTTCTCTGGAATGGCATCGTGTTCTGAAAAGCGCTCCGTCCCTGCGGGGACTCGTGACCACCACGCGTCGACCCGCCGATAAAAACAGGAGCTAAAGATGAGCCTCTTCAACAAAGTCACCAAGTCCTTCCAGTGGGGCGGCAAGACCGTCGTCATGGAAACCGGCGAAATCGCCCGTCAGGCCACCGGTGCCGTCACCGTGGACATCGACGGCACGGTCGTGCTGGCGACCGTGGTTGCGTCCAAGTCGGCCAAGCCCGGCCAGGACTTCTTCCCCCTGACCGTCGACTACATCGAGAAGACCTATGCCGCCGGCAAGATCCCCGGCAGCTTCTTCAAGCGCGAAGCCAAGCCCAGCGAGCACGAAACGCTCACGTCGCGCCTGATCGATCGTCCGATCCGCCCGCTGTTCCCCGAGGGTTTCCTGAACGAAGTTCACGTGGTCATCCACACGCTGTCGCTCAACCCTGAAGTCGACGCCGACATCGCCGCCATGATCGCTACGAGTGCCGCACTGTCGGTCTCCGGCATTCCCTTCAGCGGCCCGATCGGCGCCGCGCGCGTCGGCTACATCAATGGCCAGTACGTGCTGAACCCCGGCCAGACCGCGCGCAAGGATTCGCAGATGGACTTGGTCGTCGCTGGTACCGAGGCGGCCGTGCTGATGGTCGAATCCGAAGCCCTGCAGTTGAGCGAAGAAATCATGCTCGGCGGCGTGGTGTTCGGTCATGAACAGGCCAACATCGCGATCAACGCCATCCATGAACTCGTGCGTGACGCCGGCAAGCCCGTTTGGGACTGGCAACCGCCCGCAGAAGACGAAGCCTTCGTCGCCAAGGTCAAGGGCCTGGCCGAAGAAAAGCTGCGCGCTGTCTACCAGATCCGCAGCAAGCAAGCCCGCACCCAGGCGCTGCGCGAAGCCAACGCGAGCGTGATGGAAGCGCTCAAGGAAAGCGGCGAGCCTTTCGATGCCGGCAAGGTCAACGACCTCCTGTTCGCCATTGAATCGAAGATCGTGCGCGGCCAGATCCTGGCCGGCGAACCCCGCATCGATGGTCGCGACACGCGCACCGTGCGCCCGATCGAAATCCGCAACAGCGTGCTGCCGCGTACCCATGGTTCGGCACTGTTCACGCGCGGTGAAACCCAGGCGCTAGTCGTGACCACGCTCGGCACCGAACGCGATGCGCAACGCATCGACGCGCTGGCCGGCGAATACGAAGACCGCTTCCTGTTCCACTACAACATGCCTCCCTTCGCGACCGGCGAAGTGGGCCGCATGGGCTCCACCAAACGCCGCGAAATCGGACATGGGCGCCTCGCCAAGCGCGCACTCGTCGCCTGCCTGCCGAGCAAGGAAGAGTTCCCCTACACGATCCGCGTCGTTTCCGAAATCACCGAGTCCAACGGTTCTTCGTCGATGGCATCGGTCTGCGGCGGCTGCCTCTCGATGATGGACGCCGGCGTGCCCATGAAGGCGCACGTCGCCGGTATTGCCATGGGCCTGATCAAGGAAGACAACCGCTTCGCCGTGCTGACCGACATCCTGGGCGATGAAGATCATCTGGGCGACATGGACTTCAAGGTGGCCGGCACGACCAACGGCATCACCGCGCTGCAGATGGACATCAAGATCCAGGGCATCACCAAGGAAATCATGCAGGTGGCACTGGCACAGGCCAAGGAAGCCCGCATGCACATCCTCGGCAAGATGCAGGAAGCGATGGGCGAGGCGAAGGCTGAAGTCTCCAGCTTCGCGCCGCGCCTGTTCACGATGAAGATCAACCCCGAGAAGATCCGCGACGTGATCGGCAAAGGTGGTTCCGTGATCCGTGCGCTGACCGAAGAAACCGGCACGCAGATCAACATCGACGAAGACGGCACCATCACCATTGCCTCGACCGATCCGGCCAAGGCCGAAGAGGCCAAGAAGCGCATCGAGCAGATCACGGCGGAAGTCGAAATCGGCAAGGTCTACGAAGGCCCGGTCACCAAGATCCTCGATTTCGGCGCGCTGATCAACCTGCTGCCCGGCAAGGACGGCCTGCTGCACA
This sequence comes from Variovorax sp. 10L426, assembly GCF_056395305.1. Classification (NCBI taxonomy): domain Bacteria; kingdom Pseudomonadati; phylum Pseudomonadota; class Betaproteobacteria; order Burkholderiales; family Comamonadaceae; genus Variovorax; species Variovorax sp. 10L426. The sequence goes on from NZ_JBFTJF010000011.1 coordinate 46,982, forward strand.
TCAGCCAGATTGCGCACGAGCGCGTCGAGAAGGTGACCGACTACCTGAGCGAAGGCCAGATCGTGAAGGTCAAGGTCCTCGAGACCGACGAAAAGGGTCGCGTCAAGCTGTCGATGAAGGCGCTGACCGAGCGTCCGGCCGGCATGGAATTCACCGAGCGTCCCCCGCGTGAAGACCGTGGCGATCGTCGCGAGCGTTCGGACCGTGGCGATCGTCCGCCGCGTGGCGATCGTGCGCCGCGCTTCGAGAACAACGAACGTGGCGGCGAGCAGGCTGAGCAATTGGCTGAACAGCTGCCGCTTCAAGAGTCCAATCGCGGCGACCACCAGCCCTGACGAGGTGCGATGGCAGCGCAAGCCGCCGTCGTGCTTCCGGATCGAGCGATGCCTGCCTGTCGGCGCGCACTCCAGTCGGAAAGATCATGAAAGCCATTGAGATCTCATCGTTCGGCACCCCCGAGGTGCTTCGCGTGGTCGAGCGTCCGGCGCCCGTTGCGGGCGAAGGTGAGCTACTGATTCGCGTGGCCGCTAGCGGCGTGAATCGCCCCGATGTGCTCCAGCGCATGGGCCACTATCCGGTGCCCCCGGGCGCGTCGGACCTGCCCGGCCTCGAGGTCGCGGGCGAGATCGTGTCGGGCGACGAAAAGGCGCTGGCTGACGCTGGCTTCAAGATCGGGGATCACGTCTGTGCGCTGATCGCCGGCGGCGGCTATGCGGAACTGTGCGTGGCGCCCGTGGCGCAATGCCTTCCGGTGCCCAAGGGCTGGAGCGACGTCGAGGCTGCCACGCTGCCCGAGACTTTCTTCACCGTCTGGAGCAACGTGTTCGAGCGCGGCCGTCTGCAGAAGGGTGAAACCCTTCTGATTCAAGGCGGTTCGAGCGGCATCGGCGTCACGGCGATCCAACTCGGCAAGGCGCTGGGAGCCACGGTGATCGTGACTGCGGGCAGCGACGAAAAATGCGGGGCCTGCAGAAAACTCGGCGCCGACCACGCGATCAATTACAAGACCGCCGATTTCGTCGAGGAGGTCAAGCGCCTCACCGGCGGCAAGGGTGTCGACGTGGTTCTCGACATGGTGGCGGGCAGCTACGTGACGCGGGAGATCGAATGCCTTGCTGAAGACGGCCGGCTAGTGATCATCGCGGTGCAGGGTGGCATCAAGAGCGAGTTCAACGCGGGTCTCGTCCTGCGCAGGCGGCTCACCATCACCGGATCCACGCTGCGTCCGCGGCCGGTCGCGTTCAAGGGCGCGATCGCCAAGGCATTGCGCGAGAAGGTCTGGCCGTTGCTTGAGAGCGGGGCAGTCAATCCGGTCATCCACAGCAGTTTTGCTGCGGGCGGTGAACCGAGCGGCGCCGCGCAGGCCCATGCCCTGATGGAATCCAACCAGCACATCGGCAAGATCGTGCTGACCTGGTGAGCAAGAGAGAAATGAAAAAGAAAAAGCTGATCGCGGGCAACTGGAAGATGAACGGCAGCCTCGCCGCCAACGAGGCGCTGGTGAAGGCATTGCGGCAGGGTGTCAGTGCGCCGGCATGTGACATTGCGGTATGCGTTCCTGCGCCGTATCTCGCGCAGGTTCAGTCGCTTGTCGCCGGTTCGTCGATTGCGCTCGGTGCGCAGGACGTATCGGCCCAGCCCCAGGGAGCCTTTACGGGCGAACAATCGGCTGCGATGCTGAAAGATTTCGGCGTGCGTTACGTCATCGTCGGCCATTCGGAGCGTCGTCAATACCACGGCGAAACGGACGAACTGGTTGCAGCAAAGACGTCTGTGGCACTGGGCAACGGCATCACGCCCATCGTCTGTGTCGGTGAAACGCTTGCACAGCGGGAGGCGGGACAGACCGAAGAGGTCGTCAAGCGTCAGCTCGCGGCCGTGATCCATGTCAATGGCCATTGCATCAGCGAGATTGTTGTGGCCTACGAGCCCGTCTGGGCCATCGGTACCGGAAAGACCGCCACGCCGGAGCAGGCGCAGGCAGTGCATGCGGTGCTGCGTGCGCAGCTTCACCATGCCGCGAGCGAACACGCGAGCGGCATCCGGATTCTTTACGGCGGAAGCATGAACGCCGCCAACGCGGCCGAATTGCTCGCGCAGCCTGACATCGATGGCGGACTGATTGGCGCCGCTTCGCTCAAAGCCCCCGATTTTCTGCAGATCATTGCCGCCGCGTGATGCGACGCGGCCGCCAAACAATTTAGGAGTTAGAACGAATGAATGTGGTCCTCAATATCCTGGTAGGTGTGCAGATGCTTACCGCGCTGGCCATGATCGGCCTTATCCTGGTTCAGCACGGCAAGGGCGCCGATATGGGCGCGGCCTTCGGTAGCGGAAGTGCCGGCAGCCTGTTCGGTGCCAGTGGGAGCGCGAACTTCCTGTCGCGAACCACTGCGGTGCTGGCTGTCGTGTTCTTTGCTTGCACGTTGCTGCTTGCCTATTTCGGTCACTCGCGACCCGTCGGTGGAGGCAGTCTGCTCGAGCGGGCCGCGGTCGGTGTACCCGCGCCCACGCCAGCTCCGACGCCTGCTGCTCCGGGCTCGCCAGCCGAGATTCCGTCCAGCAGCGCGCCTGCTGCACCAGCCACGAGCGCACCAAGTACGGCACCCGCTGCGCCTGCCTCGGGCGCCGGCCAGATCCCGAACAAATAAACCTGTTGCGATCTCTCAGTTGTCGAGTGAAAACGGTAGTTTTTCAGGGTAAACTCTAAAGCTGTTCCGGGAAAGCCAAAGCCCTCTTGGGTTCCTCATGCCATCCGGACAGACAAAAACCGCGGTCGTGGTGAAATTGGTAGACACGCTATCTTGAGGGGGTAGTGGCGAAAGCTGTGCGAGTTCGAGTCTCGCCGACCGCACCAAATCTCACTGGCAAGGATCATGCTCCTTGCCAGTGGCAAGCGGTGATAGAGCCCCCTGATGAACCTCGATTCCTACCTTCCCGTCCTGTTGTTCATCCTGGTCGGTGTCGGTGTCGGCGTCGCGCCGCAGGTTCTGGGCTACATCCTCGGGCCCAATCGGCCGGACGCTCAAAAGAATTCCCCTTACGAATGCGGCTTCGAAGCTTTCGAAGATGCCCGGATGAAGTTCGACGTTCGGTACTACCTCGTCGCCATCCTCTTCATCCTTTTTGATCTCGAAATCGCTTTTCTCTTTCCTTGGGCAATCGCGCTCAAGGAGATTGGCGCTGTCGGATTCTGGGCGATGATGATTTTTCTCGCCATCCTCGTCGTGGGTTTTGCCTACGAGTGGAAAAAGGGTGCGCTCGACTGGGAATGACAAGGAATCCCCAAAATGGCCATTGAAGGCGTCATGAAGGAAGGCTTCGTCACCACGACCTACGATTCGGTGGTGAACTGGGCCAAGACCGGATCACTGTGGCCCATGACCTTCGGTCTGGCCTGCTGTGCGGTGGAGATGATGCATGCGGGTGCTGCCCGCTACGACATCGACCGTTTTGGCATGTTGTTCCGCCCCAGTCCGCGCCAGTCCGACCTGATGATCGTGGCTGGAACGCTGTGCAACAAGATGGCGCCCGCGCTGCGCAAGGTCTACGACCAGATGCCCGAGCCGCGCTGGGTTCTCTCGATGGGGTCGTGCGCCAATGGCGGTGGCTATTACCACTACAGCTATTCGGTCGTGCGTGGATGTGACCGCATTGTGCCGGTCGACGTCTATGTTCCCGGTTGTCCGCCGACTGCGGAGGCTCTCTTGTATGGAGTGATTCAACTCCAGCAAAAGATTCGCCGTACCAATACGATCGCGCGCGCCTGATGCGAGAGACGATGACTGACTTTGCCATTTCTCCCGAGGCGCTCCAGATCCAGATTTCCGAAACCCTTGGCTCCAGGGCGAAGAGCGTCACGCTCGCGCTCGGCGAGGTAACGGTGGTCGTGGGTGCTGCAGACTACCTGGCGGTTGCGGCCTTGCTCCGTGATGCGCCGGGTTGTCGATTCGAGCAACTCATTGATCTTTGCGGCATGGACTATTCGGGCTACCGCGAGGGCGAATGGGAGGGCGAGCGGTTCTGCGTCGTGTCTCATCTGCTTTCGGTCAGCCTCAATCAGCGTGTCCGCCTCAAGGTGTTCGTGCCGAACGAGGACTTGCCAGTTGTCGATTCGCTGACGAGCGTCTGGAATGCAGCGGGCTGGTTCGAGCGCGAGGCCTTCGATCTCTACGGGATCGTCTTTGAAGGCCATGACGACCTGCGCCGCATCCTGACTGATTACGGTTTCATCGGACATCCGTTCCGCAAGGATTTCCCGGTTTCCGGTCACGTCGAGATGCGTTACGACGCGGAACAGAAGCGCGTGATCTATCAGCCGGTTTCGATCGAGCCGCGCGAGATCACGCCCAGAGTCATTCGCGAAGACAACTACGGCGGATTGCACTGATGGCCGAAATCAAGAACTACACGCTCAACTTCGGGCCCCAGCACCCTGCAGCGCACGGCGTGCTGCGCCTCGTGCTCGAGCTGGATGGCGAGGTCATTCAGCGCGCCGATCCACATATCGGGCTTCTTCATCGCGCCACTGAAAAGCTGGCCGAGTCGCGCACATTCATTCAGTCGTTGCCTTACATGGATCGTCTCGACTACGTGTCGATGATGAGCAACGAGCATGCCTACTGTCTCGCGATCGAGCGCCTTATGGGGCTCGAGGTGCCTATCCGTGCGCAATACATCCGCGTGATGTTCGCCGAGATCACGCGTTTGCTGAACCATCTGCTGTGGCTGGGTGCGCATGGTCTCGACTGCGGTGCGATGAACATGCTCATCTACTGCTTCCGCGAACGCGAAGACCTGTTCGACTTGTATGAGGCCGTGTCGGGTGCGCGCATGCACGCGGCTTACTTCCGTCCGGGCGGCGTCTATCGCGATCTGCCGGATGTGATGCCGCAATACAAGGCGAGCAAGATCAAGAATGCGAAGGCGATCGAGCGACTCAACGAGAACCGCCGCGGCTCTTTGCTGGATTTTGTCGACGACTTCTGCAAGCGTTTCCCCAAGATGGTCGACGAGTACGAGACGTTGCTCACCGACAACCGAATCTGGAAGCAGCGTACGGTCGGAATCGGCGTGGTCTCGCCCGAGCGGGCGCTGAACCTCGGCTTCACGGGCCCGATGCTGCGCGGCTCCGGCATCGAATGGGATCTGCGCAAGAAGCAGCCTTACGACGTGTATGACCGGGTGGATTTCGACGTTCCGGTCGGCAAGACCGGCGACTGCTATGACCGCTATCTGGTTCGGGTCGAGGAGATGCGCCAGGCCAATCGGATCATTCAGCAGTGCTCCGCGTGGCTTCGTGTGAACCCAGGCCCTGTGATCACCGACAACCACAAGGTTGCGGCACCCTCCCGCGAATCGATGAAGTCGAACATGGAGGAGTTGATTCACCATTTCAAGCTCTTCACCGAAGGCTTCCATGTGCCCGAGGGAGAGGCATACGCAGCCGTCGAACACCCCAAGGGCGAGTTCGGCATCTATCTCGTGAGTGATGGCGCGAACAAGCCCTATCGCCTCAAGATCCGTGCGCCAGGTTTCCCGCATCTCGCAGCGCTCGACGAGATGTCGCGCGGCCACATGATCGCCGACGCGGTCGCCGTGATCGGCACGATGGACATCGTGTTCGGCGAGATTGACAGGTGAGTGAATTCATGACTTCCGACACCACCCACAGCAACGATGCACCGCTGCCGGCTGCGACGCTGGAGCAATTTGCGCGCGAGGTTGCCAAGTACCCGCCGGCCGGCAAGCAGTCTGCAGTCATGGCTTGTCTCGCGATCGTTCAACAGGACGAGGGCTTCATCAGCGAAGCGCGCGAACGTGAGATCGCTGCATATCTCGGCATGGCGCCCATCGCCGTGCACGAGGTGACCACGTTCTACAACATGTACAACCAGCGGCCGGTGGGCAAGTTCAAGTTGAATGTCTGCACCAACCTTCCGTGCCAGCTCCGCGACGGTGCGGTGGCGCTTGCGCATCTCGAGAAGAAGCTTGGCATCCAGATGGGCGAGACCACGCCGGACGGGATGTTCACCCTGCAGCAAAGCGAATGCCTGGGGGCTTGCGCAGATTCGCCGGTGATGCTGGTCAACGATCGCACGATGTGCAGCTTCATGAGCAACGAGAAGCTGGATCAGCTGATCGACGGCTTGCGCAGCTCCACCACGAAGGGAACGCAATGATGTCGCCCGAACAAGTGCTGTCGCAGTTTCAGGCGACCGGCATCCAGACCTGCTTTCACGACCGCCACATCGAGCCACAGATCTATGCGGGCCTGAACGGCACCAACTGGCGGCTTGCCGACTACGAGGCGCGTGGTGGCTACAAGGCGCTGCGCAAGATCTTGAGCGAAGGCATGACGCCCGACCAGGTGATCGCCGAGGTCAAGGCCTCGGGTCTGCGTGGTCGCGGAGGCGCGGGCTTTCCGACCGGCCTCAAGTGGAGCTTCATGCCCCGTCAGTTCCCGGGTCAGAAATACCTCGTGTGCAATTCAGACGAGGGTGAACCGGGCACGTGCAAGGACCGGGACATCCTGCAGTTCAACCCGCACATCGTGATCGAAGGCATGGCCATTGCGGCTTACGCCATGGGCATCAGCGTGGGCTACAACTACATCCACGGCGAGATTTTCCGAACTTACGACCGCTTCGAGGAAGCCCTCGAGGAAGCGCGTGCCGCCGGCTATCTGGGCGACGGCATCATGGGCAGCGGCTACAACTTCCAGCTCCATGCTGCGCACGGTTTCGGCGCCTATATCTGCGGTGAGGAAACCGCGCTCCTCGAGTCGCTCGAAGGCAAGAAGGGGCAGCCGCGTTTCAAGCCTCCGTTCCCTGCGAGTTTCGGCCTCTACGGCAAGCCGACCACGATCAACAACACCGAGACCTTCGCGGCGGTGCCCTGGATCATCAACAACGGTGGAACTGCGTACCTCGAATGCGGCAAGCCCAACAATGGCGGCACCAAGATCTACTCGGTCAGCGGCGACGTCGAACTGCCTGGCAACTATGAAGTGCCGATGGGTACGCCGTTCTCGAAACTGCTCGAATTGGCGGGCGGTGTGCGCAAGGGTCGGCAGCTCAAAGCGGTGATTCCAGGCGGTTCGTCCGCTCCGGTTTTGCCGGCTTCGATCATGATGGAGTGCACGATGGACTACGACTCCATCGCCAAGGCCGGCTCGATGCTGGGCTCTGGTGCTGTCATCGTGATGGACGACAGCCGCTCGATGGTCGAGTCGCTCAAACGTCTGTCGTACTTCTACATGCACGAGTCCTGCGGTCAATGCACGCCGTGCCGAGAAGGCACCGGCTGGCTCTGGCGCGTCGTGGACCGGATTCACAATGGCCAAGGCAAGGCCTCGGACATGGATCTGCTGAATTCCGTCGCTGACAACATCCAGGGCCGCACGATTTGCGCGCTGGGCGATGCCGCTGCGATGCCCGTCCGGGCCATGATCAAGCACTTCCGCCATGAGTTCGAAGCCCTGATTCCGGGTTACGTCCCGAAGGCGCCCGTCAAGGCCTGAGCGCAAGAAGAACGCAACACATATGGTTGAAATCGAACTCGACGGCAAGAAGGTCGAAGTGACCGAAGGCAGCATGGTCATGCATGCGGCCGACAAGGCGGGCACCTACATCCCGCACTTCTGCTATCACAAGAAGCTGAGCATCGCGGCCAACTGCCGAATGTGTCTGGTCGACGTCGAAAAGGCGCCGAAGCCGATGCCAGCCTGCGCCACGCCGGTGACGCAGGGCATGATCGTCCGCACCAAGAGCGAGAAGGCCATCAAGGCCCAGCAGTCGGTGATGGAGTTCCTCCTCATCAACCATCCGCTGGATTGCCCGATCTGCGATCAGGGCGGCGAATGCCAGCTCCAGGATCTGGCCGTGGGCTACGGTGGTTCCTCGTCGCGCTACGAAGAAGAAAAGCGGGTTGTGTTCCACAAGGATGTCGGTCCGCTCATCAGCATGGAAGAGATGAGCCGGTGCATCCACTGCACGCGCTGCGTCCGTTTCGGCCAGGAAGTGGCTGGCGTGATGGAGCTCGGCATGTCGAACCGCGGCGAACATTCGGAAATCGAAACGTTCCTCGGCGACTCGGTGGATTCCGAGTTGTCGGGCAACATGATCGACATCTGCCCGGTCGGCGCGCTCACGAGCAAGCCTTTCCGGTACAGCGCCCGCACGTGGGAGTTGTCGCGCCGTAAATCGGTGAGCCCGCATGATTCGACTGGCGCCAACCTGATCGTCCAGGTCAAGAACAACCGCGTGATGCGCGTTGTGCCGCTCGAAAACGAAGAAGTCAACGAATGCTGGATCGCGGATCGCGACCGGTTCTCGTATGAAGCGCTGAACGGTTCCGAACGGCTCACGCAGCCCATGCTCAAGCAGGGCGGCCAGTGGCAGCAAGTCGACTGGCAGACGGCGCTGGAATACGTTGCCAACGGACTCAAGCAGATCAAGGCCGACCACGGTGCGCAGAGCATCGGAACGCTTGTCAGCCCGCACAGCACGCTTGAAGAGATGCATCTGGCGAAGCTGCTGACGCACGGCCTGGGCAGCGACAACATCGACTACCGTCTGCGCAATGCGGAATTCACGGCGTTCGAAGGTGTACGTTGGCTCGGAACCTCGATCGCATCGTTGTCGCTGCTGCAGCGCGCGCTCGTGATCGGTTCCAACTTGCGCAAGGATCATCCTCTGTTTGCACAACGCATCCGCCAGTCGGTGCGCAAAGGTGGTGTGCTCGGCGCGGTCACATCGCCTGAACTGCTTGCCGATGCCGATGCATGGGCCATGCCTGTCGCGAACGTCATTCGCGTTGCCCCCAGCGCTTGGGTGGACGCCCTGGCCGAGATTGCTGCAGCCGTTGCCGAAAGCACGGGCGCAACTGCGCCGGCCGGCACGAACGGTGCAGAAAGCGACGCTGCCAAATCGATCGCTGCGTCGCTGCTGGGCGGGGAGCGCAAAGCCATTCTGCTCGGCAATGCAGCTGCGCACCATGCGCAGGCAAGCACGCTGCTCGGACTGGCGAACTGGATTGGTTCGCAGACGGGCGCGAGCGTCGGTTTCCTGACCGAGGCTGCCAACACGGTCGGTGCTCAAGTCGTCGGGGCAATGCCCAAGGCAGGCGGCTTGAACGCAGGTCAGATGCTGGCTGGTGGACTCAAGGCTGCCTTGCTGCTCAACACCGAACCCGTGTTCGACTCGGCCGCAGGTACCGCTGCCGACGAGGGTCTTGCGCACGCGCAGATGGTCGTGACGCTGAGCCCCTTCAAGGCCAATCTCGAATTCAGCGACGTGTTGTTGCCGATCGCGCCTTTCACCGAAACGCCAGGTACCTTCGTCAATGCCGAAGGCCGCGTTCAGAGTTTCCACGCTGTGGTGAAGCCGTTGGGCGAAGCGCGGCCGGCCTGGAAAGTGCTGCGCGTGCTGGCGAATCTGCTGGGCCTTTCGGGTTTTGCATTCGAATCGACGAGCGAAGTGCTGGCGGATGCCGGGCTGCCGGGTCAAACGCTCACTGACAAGCTGAGCAACGCAACCTCTGCGCCTGTCGCCAGGGGTGTTGCAGCGGAAGCGGCTCCGGTGGTTGCAAGCATCTATCAGCTCGACTCCATCGTTCGCCGCGCGCCATCACTGCAACTCACGGCCGATGCGCGACTTGCGCGGGCGTCGACCGCTGAGGAGGTGCTCGCATGATCGATGCGTTGCACGGTTTCGGTCTCGGACTGGTGTCTGCCGGGTGGTGGACGGCCTTTGCCTGGCCGGTCATCTGGACCCTCCTCAAGATCGTCGTGGTCGTGCTGCCGCTGATGGGGGCGGTTGCCTATCTGACGCTATGGGAGCGGAAGGCCATCGGCTTCACGCAAATCCGCATCGGCCCGAACCGCGTTGGCCCGCTGGGCCTGCTGCAGCCGATTGCCGACGCACTCAAGCTGCTGACGAAGGAGATCATTCTCCCGACGGTCGCGAACAAGGGCCTGTTTCTGCTGGGTCCGATCATGACCATCATGCCGGCGCTGGCCGCCTGGGCGGTCATCCCCTTCGGACCCGAAGTCGCTCTCGCGAACATCAATGCCGGACTGCTGTTCGTCATGGCCATCACCTCGCTGGAGGTCTATGGCGTGATCATTGCCGGTTGGGCATCGAACTCGAAATACGCCTTCCTGGGTGCGCTGCGTGCGTCCGCGCAAATGGTCAGCTATGAAATCGCGATGGGCTTCTGCTTCGTCGTGGTGCTCATGGTGTCGGCAAGTCTCAACATGACCGATATCGTGATGGGGCAGGGCAGGGGGCATTTCGCCTCGATGGGCATCGGCTTCCTGTCATGGAACTGGCTTTCCTTGCTGCCGATCTTTGTCGTGTACTTCATTTCGGGACTGGCCGAAACCAATCGCCACCCCTTTGACGTCGTCGAAGGTGAGTCCGAAATCGTTGCCGGCCACATGATCGAGTACTCGGGCATGAGCTTCGCGATGTTCTTCCTGGCCGAGTACGCCAACATGTGGCTCGTCTCGATCCTGTGCGCGGTCCTGTTCCTTGGCGGCTGGTTGCCTCCGTTCGACTTCCTGTCGTTCATTCCGGGCTGGATCTGGCTGGGCATCAAGACCTTCTGCGTGGTCACCATGTTCCTGTGGGTTCGTTCGACCTTCCCACGCTTCCGCTATGACCAGATCATGCGGCTCGGTTGGAAGATCTTCATTCCGGTCACTCTGGTGTGGCTGGTGGTGGTCGGCGCGTGGATGCAGACCCCGTTCAACATCTGGAAGTAATCGCCATGTCTGCGCAAACCACCAGCGCGCTTGCGCGCTCATCATCGAATGCGGCCCAGCCGTTCTCGCTCAAGGACTTCCTGCGCAGCTTCATGCTGTTCGAGTTGTTCAAGGGCCTGGCCATCACTGGCAAGTACGCCTTTAGCCGGAAGATCACCGTGCAGTTCCCGGAGGAAAAGACGCCGCTGTCGCCGCGTTTCCGCGGCTTGCATGCGCTTCGCCGCTATGAAAACGGCGAAGAGCGTTGCATTGCCTGCAAGCTCTGCGAAGCTGTTTGTCCCGCGCTGGCCATCACCATCGAATCCGAAGTGCGCGACGACGGATCCCGCCGCACCACGCGCTATGACATCGACCTGACCAAATGCATCTTCTGCGGCTTCTGCGAAGAAAGCTGCCCGGTCGACTCGATCGTCGAGACCCATATCTTCGAATATCACGGCGAAAAGCGCGGAGACCTGTACTTCACCAAGGACATGCTGCTGGCCGTGGGTGACCGCTACGAAAAAGAAATTGCTGCCAACAAGGCAGCTGACGCCAAGTACCGCTGAAGCGGTCTGGCCCGAACCTCGCAACGAATTCCATCCATGGACGCCAAGACCGGTCTGTTCTATCTGTTTGCCGCGGTGCTGCTTTTTGCATCGTTCCGCGTCATTACCGCGCGCAACCCCGTGTATGCCGCGCTCTACCTGGTGCTGGCCTTCTTCCAAGCATCTGCGATCTGGCTGCTGCTGCGCGCCGAGTTCCTGGCGATCACGCTCGTGCTTGTCTACGTGGGGGCGGTGATGGTGCTGTTCCTGTTCGTGGTCATGATGCTGGACATCAACGTCGACAGTCTCCGCGAGGGTTTCTGGAAGCACTTCCCGCTCGCTGCAGGCGTCGGTGCGCTCATCGCGCTCGAGATGGCAGCGGTCCTGATGGGCGGCTTCCGCCTGAGTGCACCGAAGAACCCGATGGCAACGGGGCCCGACACGTCCAACACGCTCGAACTCGGCAAGCTTCTCTATACCGACTATCTCTATCCGCTGGAGATCGCGGCAGTGATCCTGCTGGTCGCGATCGTTGCGGCCATCGCGCTCACGCTGCGAGCCCGCAAGGACAGCAAGTATGTGAATCCGGCCGACCAGGTCCGGGTGAAGGCGCGTGATCGTGTCCGCATCGTCCAGATGCCGGTCACTCGCGCGGCGCAACCCGTTGCCGAGGAACCCTCGGCTGCGGCGGAGACCAAGGCATGACGCTCACGCTCGGACATTTCCTCTCGCTGGGCGCGATGCTCTTCGCGCTTTCCGTGATCGGCATCTTCCTGAACCGGAAGAACCTCATTGTTCTGTTGATGTGCATCGAGTTGATGCTCCTTGCCGTCAATGTGAACTTCGTCGCCTTCTCGTATTTCCTCGGCGACATGCACGGCCAGATCTTCGTGTTCTTCATCCTGACGGTTGCCGCGGCCGAGTCGGCAATCGGGCTCGCGCTGCTGGTTCTCCTGTTCCGCAACAAGTCGAACATCAACGTCGACGAACTCAACGCGCTCAAGGGTTAAGGGTCTTCTCATGAGCGCAACACTTTCTGCATCCACTCTCCTTGCCGTTCCACTGGCTCCCCTGGTTGGCGCCGTCGTGGCGGGCCTGTTCGGCACGAAATTCGGTGGCAATCACATCGGTCGCCGCGTCACCCATTCGTTGACGATTTTTGGTGTACTGGTCTCCTTCATCATTTCGGCCATGACGCTGAACAGCGTGGTGTCCGACGGTGCGCATTTCAACGCGACGATCTACGAATGGATGACGGTTGGCGGGCTGAAGATGGAAATCGGCTTCCTCGTCGATGGCCTCACAGCGATCATGATGTGCGTCGTGACCTTCGTGTCGCTGATGGTGCACATCTACACCATCGGGTACATGCAGGACGATGACGGCTACAACCGTTTCTTCGCCTACATTTCGCTTTTCACGTTCTCGATGTTGATGCTCGTGATGAGCAACAACATGCTCCAGCTGTTCTTCGGTTGGGAGGCAGTGGGCCTCGTGTCATATCTGCTGATCGGCTTCTGGTTCAACAGGCCGACGGCCATCTTCGCCAACTTGAAGGCCTTTCTGGTCAACCGGGTTGGTGACTTCGGCTTCATTCTTGGCATCGGGCTGATCGCGGCGTATGCCGGTTCGCTGAACTACGGCGACGCTTTCGCGCAAGCAGACCAGTTGGCCAAGATCACCTTCCCCGGCACCGACTGGATGCTGATCACGGTGATCTGCATCTGCCTGTTCATCGGCGCGATGGGCAAGAGTGCGCAGTTTCCTCTGCACGTCTGGCTGCCGGATTCGATGGAAGGTCCGACACCGATCTCCGCGCTGATCCACGCGGCGACCATGGTGACGGCCGGTATCTTCATGGTGGCGCGCATGTCGCCACTGTTCGAGCTGAGCGACACCGCCCTGAGCTTCGTGCTCGTGATCGGTGGGATTACCGCGCTGTTCATGGGCTTCCTGGGGGTCATTCAGAATGACATCAAGCGCGTGGTCGCCTACTCCACGCTCTCGCAACTCGGCTACATGACGGTGGCACTCGGCGCATCGGCGTACTCGGTCGCCATCTTCCACTTGATGACGCACGCGTTCTTCAAGGCGCTGCTGTTTCTCGGCGCCGGCTCGGTCATCATCGGCCTGCACCACAATCAGGACATGCGTTGGATGGGGGGCGTGCGCAAGTACATGCCGATCACCTGGATCACGTCTCTGGTGGGCTCACTCGCGTTGATCGGCACGCCATGGTTCTCGGGCTTCTACTCCAAGGACAGCATCATCGAAGCGGTGCACGAGAGCCATCTCTGGGGTTCGGGCTTTGCGTATTTCGCGGTGCTGTCCAGCGTGTTCGTCACGGCCCTGTATTCGTTTCGGATGTACTTCATGGTCTTCCACGGCAAGGAACGCTACGACCAGAATCCCGACGCGCATCACCACGGAGCTGACGACGGTCATGGCCATCATGACGACCACCACGAGCCACACGAGTCGCCGTGGGTGGTGTGGGTACCTCTGGTGCTTCTGGCCATTCCATCGGTCGTCATCGGCTACATGACCATCGATCCCTTGCTCTTCGGTGATCTCTTCAAGGGTGCAATCTTCGTCGACGAAGGCAAGCACGAGGCGATGAAGGAATTGGCCGAGGCGTTCCACGGCCCGATGACCATGGCCCTGCACGGTCTCACCGCCGCGCCGTTCTGGCTGGCGCTCGCCGGCGTCGTGACAGCCTGGTACCTGTACCTCGTCAATCCGGCGGTGCCTGGGGCCATCAAGCGCGCCTTCGGTCCGATCTACCGTCTGCTCGAGAACAAGTACTACATGGACTGGTTCAACGAGAACGTCATTGCCCGTGCAACGCGCGCATTGGGTGTCGGCCTGTGGAAGGGCGGTGACGAGGGACTCATCGACGGCGCCATCGTCAATGGTTCCTGGAAGGTAGTCGGCCGCGTTGCCGGCGCCGTGCGCTGGCTGCAGTCGGGCTACATCTATCACTACGCGTTCGGAATGCTGCTGGGCGTCTTCGTCCTCATGTCGTATTTCGTCTGGTTCAAACGGTAAGCGGCTCTCGCTGGAGAAAAACAAAAATGGGTCTGTTGAGCCTTGCCATCTGGATGCCGATTGCCTTCGGTGTGGTGCTGCTGGCGTTTGGTCGGGACAGTCAGGCGACTGTCGTGCGTTGGATTGCGCTCGTCGGTTCGGTTGCGAGCTTCCTTGTCACGCTACCCCTCTATACGCATTTCAAGATCGGAACCGCGGAGATGCAGTTCGTCGAGAAGACGAGCTGGATCGAGCGCTTCAACATCAGCTACCACGTGGGACTCGATGGCATCTCGTTCTGGTTGGTGCTGTTGACGGCGTTCATCACGGTGATCGTGGTGATCTCGGCGTGGGAAGTGATCACCGAACGCGTGAACCAATACATGGGTGCGTTCCTGATCCTGTCGGGCTTCATGATCGGCACCTTTGCCGCACTCGACGGAATTCTGTTCTACGTCTTCTTCGAGGCCACGCTGATCCCGATGTACCTGATCATCGGCATCTGGGGCGGCCCCAACAAGATCTACGCGGCCTTCAAGTTCTTCATCTACACGCTGCTCGGCTCGCTGTTGATGCTGGTCGCGCTGATTTACCTGTACAACACCTCGGGCGGGAGCTTCGACATCCTGACCTGGCACAAGCTGCCACTGGGTGCCAGCGCGCAGACCTTCCTGTTCTTCGCGTTCTTTGCGGCCTTTGCGGTCAAGGTGCCGATGTGGCCGGTCCACACGTGGTTGCCGGACGTGCACGTCGAGGCACCCACAGGCGGCTCCGCGGTGCTGGCGGCGATCATGCTGAAGCTCGGTGCTTACGGCTTCCTGCGTTTCTCGATGCCGATTGCGCCAGACGCTTCGCACGAATGGGCCTGGTTCATGATCGCGCTGTCGCTGATCGCCGTGATCTACGTTGGCCTGGTTGCGCTGGTTCAGCAGGACATGAAGAAGTTGGTGGCGTACTCATCGGTGGCCCACATGGGCTTCGTGACGCTGGGTTTCTTCATCTTCAACGAGATCGGCGTGGCCGGCGGCATCGTGCAGATGATTGCGCACGGCTTCGTTTCGGGCGCCATGTTCCTTTGCATCGGCGTGCTCTATGACCGTGTTCATTCGCGCCAGATTGCCGACTACGGCGGTGTCGTCAACACGATGCCCAAGTTCGCGGCCTTCGTACTGCTGTTCGCGATGGCCAACTGCGGCCTTCCGGGCACTGCCGGTTTCGTCGGCGAATGGATGGTGATCCTCGGTGCCGTCAAGGCGAACTTCTGGCTCGGGCTGGGCGCGGCCACGGCGCTGATCTTCGGTGCGGCCTATACGCTCTGGATGTACAAGCGCGTCTACCTGGGCGCTCCGGGCAACGACCATGTCAAGGAACTGAGCGATATCAGCGCGCGAGAATTTCTCATGCTGGCGCTGCTCGCGATCGCAGTGCTGTGGATGGGTCTCTATCCCAGGCCTTTCACCGATGTCATGAATTCGTCGGTGACCGAACTGCTGCGCCACGTGGCCATTTCCAAGCTGCCTTAAATCCACGCTGAACGAGAGAACGAGATGATTGACAAACTCAGCTGGATGACGATCTACCCCGAGGTGGTGCTGCTGATCATGGCGTGCGTCATCGCGCTGCTGGATCTGTCCACCACCAGCCCCCGTCGTACCGCAACCTACATCTTGACCCTGCTCACGCTGGCAGTGATCGCCGTGCTCACCGGATTCAACGCCGCAGAAGGCAAGACCATCTACGGCTTCGGTGGCATGGTCGTGAGCGATCCGATGGGCAACTGGCTCAAGTGTTTCTCCACCCTGGCGTTGATGGTCACGCTGGTCTATGGCCGGCCATATTCAGCCGATCGCGGCATGCTCCGCGGCGGAGAGTTGTTCACGATCAGCATGTTCGCCTTGCTCGGCATGTTCGTGATGATCTCGGGCAGCAACTTCCTGCTGCTCTATCTCGGCCTTGAACTGCTGACGCTGTCGAGCTATGCACTGGTTGCCCTGCGCCGCGACAACGCGGTGGCGAGCGAAGCGGCCATGAAGTACTTCGTCCTCGGCGCAATGGCCAGCGGTTTCCTGCTCTACGGCCTGTCGATGATGTACGGCGCGACCGGATCGCTCGACATCAACGAGGTGTTCAAGGCCATCGCGAGCCGCAAGGTCAACCACCAGGTGCTGGTGTTCGGCCTGGTGTTCATCGTGGCCGGTCTTGCGTTCAAGGTCGGTGCGGCGCCGTTCCACATGTGGGTGCCGGACGTCTACCAGGGCGCGCCCACATCCGTCACGCTGTTGATCGGCGCCGCGCCCGAGCTTGCGGCGTTTGCGATCATCATTCGTTTGCTGGTGGAAGGCTTGCTTCCGCTCGCGTTCGATTGGCAGCAGATGCTGGCATTGCTGGCGATCGCTTCGCTGCTGATTGGTAATCTCGCGGCCATTGCGCAGACCAATCTCAAGCGGATGCTCGCGTACTCGACCATCGCGCAAATGGGTTTCATGCTGCTCGGCCTGGTGGCCGGCGTCGTCAACGGAAATACGTACAACGCGCAGTTCGCGTACAGCGCGTCGATGTTCTACATGGTGACCTATGTGCTCACGACGCTGGCGAGCTTCGGCATCATCCTGCTCCTGGCGCGCGAGGGCTTCGAGAGCGAAGAGATCACGGATTTGGCGGGCTTGAATCAGCGCAGCCCGCTGTACGCGGCCGTGATGGCCATCGCGATGTTCTCCCTGGCCGGCGTGCCTCCACTGGTGGGCTTTTACGCGAAGCTGGCCGTGTTGCAGGCGCTGATCGCTTCGGGCCAGGCAATGTACATCGGTCTCGCTGTGTTCGCGGTGGTGATGTCGCTGATTGGTGCGTTCTACTATCTGCGCGTGGTCAAGGTGATGTATTTCGACGCGCCTCTGACCGCGACCACGGTTTCGGCACCGCACGATGTCCGTACTGTGCTGACAATCAACGGCGCTTTGATTCTGGTTCTCGGGATCTTGCCAGGCGGTCTCATGACCCTGTGCGCGCGGGCGATCGTGGCCACCCTGGCGACCTGATCGAGCCCTGTGTCGCAAAGCGCATCGGTCTGGGTGGTCTTGCTGGTCGCGCTGCTGGCGGCCAACCTCCCGTTCCTGACTGAGCGCGTGATGGGGTTGGTGCCGCTGACCGGGCGAGCGAAGTCGCTGGCGGTCAGATTGACCGAACTGGTGGTGCTCTATTTCATCGCCGGTGGGATCGGACTGCTGTTCGAACGTCGCGCGGGCCAGATTGCGCCGCAGGGGTGGGAGTTTTATGCCGTCACCGGCGCTCTCTTCATCGTGCTGGCATTTCCGGGCTTCACGTGGCGTTATCTGATGAAGCATCGGTGAGGAAGCTCGCATGACCAAGACGACCCCAGTCGATGTCGACACGCATCTCCGGGAAGACTGCACGGCGAGCGAACTGCTTTTCCAAGGCAATTTCCTGCGCGCCAGGCGCGACACCGTCCGACTTCCCGATGGGCACACGGCGACACGCGAATACGTGGTCCATCCGGGTGCCGTCGTAGTGGTGCCCCTCCTGGACGATGGACAGGTGGTTCTCGAGCGCCAATATCGCTATCCCATTGGTCACGTGATGACCGAGTTTCCCGCGGGCAAGCTCGATGCCGGCGAAGATCCGTTGCTCTGCGGGCAGCGCGAACTGCTGGAGGAAACCGGCTACACCGCACGTGAATGGGCGCGAGCCGGTGCCATGCACTTGGCGGTCGCCTATTCGACCGAGATCATCCATATCTACTTTGCCCGAGGCCTTTCTCTCGGAGCGAGGCAGCTCGATCACGGTGAATTTCTCGACGTGATCACCGCCACCCCCGACGAACTGGTGGAATGGTGCCGCGACGGCACGGTCACTGACGCCAAGACCCAAACTTGCGCGCTGTGGATGCAGAACGTGCTGTCGGGCGCATGGACGCTCGATTGGCAAACCTTCGCCCCGGTCGACGGCAGCGGATAATCGGCCCATGAAGGTTCTCAACCTCCAATGCGCCCACGGACACGGCTTCGAGGGGTGGTTCGCGTCGCAGGACGCATTTGACACGCAGCTCGCTGCCGGCCTTGTCGAGTGCCCCGTTTGCGGCAACACGGCGATCACCAAGCTGTTGGCGGCTCCGCGCTTGAACCTCGGTAACGCGAAGCCGCCGGCTGAATCACAAACGACCGCATTGCCGGCCGCTGAATCACCGGAAGGTCGCCTGCTGCGCGCAATGCGCGAAGTGATCGCACAGACCGAGGACGTTGGCGATCGCTTTGCGGAAGAAGCCCGCAAGATGCACTACGGCGAAATCGAAGAGCGTGGCATTCGCGGCCAGACCACGCGCGAGCAGGCCCAGAACCTGATCGACGAGGGGATTCCGGTCTTTTCGTTGCCGCTGCCGCCGGCGCTCAAGGAGACACTGCAGTAACGCTGCAGCGATAGCGGCGGCCTCAGGCTGCGAATTGCAGCGCCGCCAGGCGCGCATAGACGCCGTTCTGCGCCACGAGCGTCGAGTGCGTTCCCTGCTCGACAATGCCGCCGTGGTCGAGCACCACGATGCGGTCTGCCTTTTGCACTGTCGCGAGGCGGTGCGCGATCACGATGGTGGTGCGGCCGGTCATCGCGGATTCGAGTGCAGCCTGGACCATGCGTTCGCTTTCGGCATCGAGGGCGCTGGTCGCCTCGTCGAGCAGCAGCAAAGGAGGATTCTTGAGCATGGCACGGGCGATGGCGATGCGCTGCCGCTGGCCGCCAGACAGGCGCACGCCGCGTTCACCCAGGAATGTGTCATATCCCTCGGGCAAGGCTCGCAGGAAGCCGTCCGCGAACGCGGCCTTCGCTGCCGCATGGACTTCCTCGACGCTTGCGTCGGGCCGGCCGTAGCGGATGTTCTCGAAAGCGCTGGCCGAGAAAATGACCGCGTCCTGCGGCACCAGGCCGATGCGATTGCGCAGTTCGTCGAGCGAGAGTGCCGAGAGAGGGGCACCGTCCAGCACGATGCGCCCGAATTGCGGGTCGTAGTAGCGCAGCAGAAGCTGGAAGACCGTGCTCTTGCCCGCGCCGCTCGATCCGACCAGCGCCACGGTCTCGCCCGGCGCCACGGTCAGGTTGAAGTCGCGCAGGGCAGGGGTGCCGGGTCGAGAGGGGTAATGAAAACCCACCGCTTCGAAGCTGACGGTGCTCCCTGCCTCGGGAATCGGCGCCTGGGCGGGCTGAGCGGGCGACAGGATCACCGGCTTTGCGTGGAGCAGTTCCATCAGGCGTTCCGTGGCACCGGCTGCGCGCAACAAGTCACCGTAGACCTCGCCGAGCACCGCCGCTGCGCTCGCCAGGATGATCACGTAAACCACCGTTTGCCCGAGGTGGCCCGCCGTGATCTCGCCGTGCAGCACCGCTTGTGTGCCTTGATACAGGCCCCACAGCAGGGCGGCCGATGTCGCGATGATGATGAAAGCCACCAGGACGGAACGTGCCTTCGTGCGGCGAACGGCGGTGTGGAAGGCGCTATCGGTCGAAGCATCGAAGCGAGCGGCTTCGCGAGCTTCCGCCGTGTAGCTTTGGACGACCGGGATGGCGTTGAGTACTTCCGCGGCAATCGCGCTCGAATCCGCCACGCGGTCCTGGCTGGCGCGCGACAACTTGCGTACGCGCCGTCCGAACCACATGCTGGGCAACACCACGAGCACCAGGATGCCGAGCACCTGCACCATCACGTAGGGATTGGTCCAGATCAGTATGGCGAGCGCGCCCACGCCCATGACTGCATTGCGCAACCCCATGCTCAGCGAGGACCCGACCACCGTTTGCACCAGCGTGGTGTCGGCCGTCAGGCGCGAGAGTACCTCTCCCGTCTGAGTGGTTTCGAAGAAGACGGGGCTTTGCCGCAGGACGTGTGAATAGACTGCGTTGCGCAGATCCGCCGTCACGCGTTCGCCGAGCCAGCTGACCGTGTAGAAGCGTGCGGCGGAAAAAAGTCCGAGCGCCACGGCCACGGCGAACAGGGCGACAAAGTGCTCGCGCAGCGCCATCGTCTGGGCACCCTTGTCGCTGGAAACAAGTCCGCCGTCGATCAGGCTCCGCAGTGCAACAGGGAAGACCAGCGTGGTCGCCGCCGCCAGAACGAGAAAAACGCCGGCGAGGACGATCTGGATGCGGTAGGGGCGGAGGAACGGAGCCAGCCCGGACAACGACTTTGGAGAGCCTTTGGCGGGCGCGGGGGAAGCAGAAGAGGCCATGGCCCGATTCTAGCTAACGGTTGCCTTTGCAAAAGTCGCCTTGACAGTAATTGTCGCGGCAATTAATATTCAGAGATGTCCGATTCCAAGAGTCACGAAACCAAGTCCCTGGTTTCCCAGGCCGGCAAACCGCTGCCCGTCAAGGCCTTCTACAAGGCCGAGAACTATCGGTCGGAGGAGAGCATTGGCTATCTGATGCGCCGCATCATGTCGGCGGTCGGCCAGGCTGTCGAACTCCGCATGTGCGAGCCCGGCAGCCCGACTTATCCGCAGTGGGTGCCGCTGCACAAGCTCCACATGGGGCAGGCGACGACGGTGGCCGAACTGGCGCGCGAATGCGAACTCGACACCGGCGCCATGACCCGGCTGCTGGATCGTCTCGAAGCAAAAGGCCTGTGCCGACGCGTGCGCTCGGTGGCCGACCGCCGCGTGGTCAACATCGAGCTCACCGACGAAGGGCGCGCTGCCGCCGAACAAGTACCGCATTTGCTCAGCCGCGTGCAGAACGAGCACCTTGCCGGATTCACCGACGAGGAATGGGAACAGCTCAAGAGCTATCTGCGCCGCATTCTTGATAACGCACAGGCCCTGTCGGCCCGTGGAGAAAAAAATGACACATCTTCTTCCTGAGGGCGCTCTGCGCCGAATGACCGCGGTGGCGGCAGCCGCGGTCGCAGTGGCGCTCGCAGGCTGTGCCGACATGGGCAATATTTCTTCGCAGGCAAAGATGAGCGATGCCGATTCGCTCGGACTGACTGTCCCGGCTTCCACGCCGACCGCCGCTCCGGCCGCAACGTCCAGGATCGACAGCCAGTGGTGGCTTGCCTTTGGTGATGCGCAGCTGAATGCGTTGGTCAATCAGGCGCTCGAAGGCAATCCCAATCTGCAGGTCGCCCGCGCGCGTCTCGCGCGGGCGCAGGCCGCGGTCTCGGTCGCCGAATCGGCTGACAGGCCACACGTCGACGGCGCGTTGGATCTCACCCGCCAGAAGTTTTCCGGCACCTACATCTATCCGGCCCCGCTCGGTGGCTCCACACAGCCAACTGGCAATTTGCAGCTGAACGCAGGCTGGGAGATCGACTTCTTCGGCAAGAATCGCTCCGCCCTCGACAGCGCCATCGGCTCGGCCAACGCCGCTGCTGCCGACGCCGACGCCGCGCGCGTGCTGCTGGCCAGCAATGTTGCGCGCGGCTACATCCAGTGGGCGCGTCTGCATGATCGCCTGACGGTAGCCGACCGCACGCTTGCGCAGCGCGAGGAGCTCTACAAGCTGGTTCGCGACCGGGTATCCGCCGGTCTTGATACACGGCTTCAGTTGAAGCAGAGCGAAGCCAGCATCCCCGAGGCCCGTCAGCAAATCGAGGCACTGAACGAGCAGATCGCGATTGCGCAGCATGCGCTCGATGCACTGGTGGCGAAGCCGAATGCCACGCAATCGCTCGTCCCGCCGGCCCTGGGCAACCTGAAGCCGATGGCACTGCAGTCGACAATCCCGGTCGACCTGCTGGGCCTTCGGGCCGACATCGCTGCTGCACGTTTTCGTGTGGAATCGGCGACCAGCGACGTGAAGAACGCCAAGACCCAGTTCTATCCCAACGTCAACCTGGTGGCCTTCGCCGGTTTCCAGAGCATCGGCTATGGCAACCTGCTCAGGACCGATAGCCAGCAGTGGGGTGTGGGGCCCGCCATCCGCCTGCCGATCTTCGAAGGCGGCAAGCTGCGCGCCAACCTGCGGGGCAAGTCCGCCGATCTGGACGGCGCGATCGAGACCTACAACTCGACCGTTCTCGATGCAGTTCGCGACGTTGCCGACCAGATCACCAGCGTGCAGTCCGTCGCTCGCCAGCAGGTCCAGCAGCGCGAAGGACAGGATGCGGCTGAAGCAGCCTACGACATCGCTGTGCAGCGGTACAGCGCGGGCCTCGGCAACTATCTTGATGTACTGTCGGCTGAAGTCACCGTGCTGGGCCAGCGTCGCGACGGTGTGGATCTCTCCGCTCGCGCTTACGACAGCCAGGTCGCTCTTGTCCGCGCACTGGGTGGCGGCTGGCAGCCCGACATCGCCCGGACGGCGTCCTCCGAATCCAACACCGCACACCCCTGAACATTGGTCTGAACCCGAAAGATATCGCCATGGAAAACAACAACGCCGCCAATCCCGCAGCACCGGCCGAAGCCGCTGCCGACGCGCCGGCTCCCAACAACAAGCGCCGCCGCGCGCTGACCGCGCTCGCGTCGGTCGTCGTGCTTGCCGGTGCGGGATGGGGTGTGTACGAATGGCTGGTTGCCAGCCACTATGAGTCGACCGACAACGCCTACGTGCAGGGCAACGTGATCCAGATCACGCCGCAGATCGCCGGAACCGTGATGGCGATCAATGCCGACGACACCGACTTCGTGAAGGCCGGCCAACCCCTGGTCCAGCTCGATCCGTCCGACGCCAGGGTTGCGCTCGACCAGGCCGAAGCCGCACTTGCCCAGGCGGTGCGTCAGGCGCGCACGCTGTATGTCAACAACGCATCGCTCGCTGCGCAAGTTTCGCTTCGCCAGGCTGACATCGTCAGGGCGCAGAGCGACATCGCCCGCGCGCAGGACGACCTGAAGCGGCGCCAGGCGCTGGCCGGCAACGGTGCGGTGTCGAAGGAAGAGCTCAACCACTCCGAAACGGCGCTGGCCAATGCCAAGAGCGCACTGGCGGCTGCACAGGCCAGTCTGCTCTCCGCACGCGAACAACTGGCGAGCAACCAGTCGCTGACGGAAGGCACGAAAGTCGAGCAGCATCCGAGCGTGCAAGCCGCTGCTGCGAAGGTGCGCGAGGCCTATCTGGCGACCCAGCGCGTCGGCATGCCGGCGCCCGTCGACGGTTATGTTGCCAAGCGCACCGTCCAACTCGGCCAGCGCGTGACGGCCGGCACGCCGATGATGTCGATCGTGCCGCTCAACCAGCTCTGGGTCGATGCCAATTTCAAGGAAGTCCAGCTGCGCAATATCCGCATCGGCCAGCCCGTGAAGCTCACGGCCGACCTTTACGGAAAGAAGGTCGAGTACGACGGTCACGTCGCCGGTCTCGGCGTCGGCACCGGTGCGGCCTTCGCGCTGCTGCCCGCACAGAACGCGACGGGCAACTGGATCAAGGTCGTGCAGCGCGTGCCTGTTCGCATCGGCCTCGATGCAGAACAACTCAAGGCCAACCCGCTGCGCGTGGGGCTTTCGATGGACGCTGAAATCGACGTGAGCGACAAGGGCGGCAAGATGCTGGCCGACGCACCTCGCGAGAGCGCAGCCACCCAGACGGAGGTCTATAGCAAGCTGGAACACGGTGCTGACGCCGAAGTCGCGCGCATCATTGCCGCGAATCTTGGCCACGAAGTGCCGAGCAAGACGCCGGCATCGAGCGGCGGCGCCAACTCAGGCACGCCCCAGCCCACGCAAGGACAGCCGGGCTGATCGGTCGGGCTCGCGCGATGTCGAACGCCCCCGCTTCCCAGCCGTTGCCGCCACTGGAAGGCTCTGCCCGCCTGTGGGGCACGATCGCGCTCTCTGCTGCGACCTTCATGAACGTGCTGGACACGTCGATCGCGAACGTCTCGTTGCCCGCGATCGCTGGCGATCTCGGCGTCAGTTCGACGCAGGGCACCTGGGTCATCACGAGTTTCGCGGTGTCCAACGCCATTGCGGTGCCGCTCACCGGCTGGCTGACGCAGCGTTTCGGGCAGGTGCGCCTGTTCATGGCGAGCGTGCTGCTGTTCATCATCACCTCGTGGCTGTGCGGGCTGGCGCCGAACATGACCATGCTGATCGCGTTTCGTGCATTGCAGGGCTTTGTGGCGGGCCCGATGATCCCGTTGTCACAGACGCTGCTGCTGTCGAGCTATCCGCGCGCCAAGGCGGGCCTCGCGATGGCGATGTGGTCGATGACCACACTGGTGGCGCCCGTCATGGGGCCGTTGCTCGGTGGATGGATCACCGACAACATCTCCTGGCCCTGGATCTTCTATATCAATATCCCGGTCGGGCTGCTCGCTGCGGCCATCACCTGGGGCCTCTATCGCAAGCGCGAAAGCGGCACACGCAAGGTGCCAATCGACGGCATCGGCCTTGCGCTTCTGGTGCTATGGGTCGGCTCGCTCCAGCTCATGCTCGACAAGGGCAAGGAACTGGACTGGTTCCATTCGGCGACGATCCTGACGCTCGCGATCGTTGCCGTGG
Source organism: Variovorax sp. 10L426 (assembly GCF_056395305.1). Lineage (NCBI taxonomy): Bacteria > Pseudomonadati > Pseudomonadota > Betaproteobacteria > Burkholderiales > Comamonadaceae > Variovorax > Variovorax sp. 10L426. The sequence goes on from NZ_JBFTJF010000011.1 coordinate 71,740, forward strand.
TCGGCTTCGCGTTCTTCCTGGCGTGGGAGCTCACCGACAAGCATCCAGTGGTCGACCTCTCGCTCTTCAAGCGGCGCAACTTCTGGTCAGGGGCTTTCGCGACGGCCGTAGCGTACGGGTTGTTCTTCGGCAACGTGGTGCTCCTGCCGCTGTGGCTGCAACAGTTCATGGGCTACACGGCGACGCAGGCCGGCATGATCATGGCCCCCGTGGGGATGTTGGCGATCTTCTTCTCGCCGATCGTCGGGCTTACGGTCGCGAAGGTCGATCCGCGCCGCTATGCGACCTTCTCGTTCCTCGTGTTCGCGCTGGTGTTGTGGATGCGCTCCAACTTCAACACTCAGGCTGACTTCTGGACGATCATGATCCCCACGATCATCCAGGGTGTGGCGATGGCGTTCTTCTTCATTCCGCTGGTGACGATCACCTTGTCCGGTCTGACGCCGGATCGGATCCCGGCGGCGTCGGGCCTGTCGAACTTCCTGCGGATCACGGCTGGCGCCATCGGCACCTCGACCGTGACCACCCTGTGGGAGAACCGGGCGGCGCTGCATCATGCGCAACTGGTCGAGTCGGTCACGCAGAGCAGCTCGGCGACATCCAGCGCCATGGCCGGCCTCGGCAGCAGCGGCTTCAGCGCCGAACAGGTGCTCGGCCAAATCAACCGTCTGGTCGACCAGCAAGCATTCATGCTCGCGTCCGCCGACGTCTTCTACGGCTCCGCCGTCCTTTTCCTCCTGCTGATCCCCCTGGTCTGGCTAGCCAAGCCCGCCCGCGGCCCCGGCGCCTCCGACGCCGCCGCTGGAGCGCACTAGCTGAGCTCGCCCCCAGGTTGGCTCACTTCGTGTAGCCGCCCACCCCCTACTGGGGGCGCCGCTGGCGGCCCGGCGAAGCCGGTTCCGTGGCGGCTCGCGCGTGGTGCCGGGACCACAAAACATGTCGACGATAGTGCGTGGCCCGCGAAGCGCGGCCCGTTCGCGAAAGACCGCGGAACCGGCTTTGCCGGGCCGCTGGTCTTGCCCCCGGTAGGGGGTGGGCGCCCGACACGAAGTGCGGGCAACCTGGGGGCGAGCCGGACAAACCCCAGTAGGCAAGTTTCGTTACAGCCGCAAACAATGGGACCGCGCGGCCCATGGTGGGACGTGCAGACTGAGCGCATGAACGAAACTTTTTTCAGCACGAGGGTGAACGCGCGAGATGACTGACATCATTCTCGAGACGCGCCAGCTCACCAAGGAATTCAAGGGCTTCACGGCAGTCAGCAAGGTTGATCTGTCGGTGGTGCGCGGATCGATCCACGCACTGATCGGGCCCAACGGCGCAGGCAAGACGACCTGCTTCAATCTGCTGACGAAGTTTCTGGAGCCGACCTCCGGAACGATCCTGTTCAATGGACAGGACATCACCAGCGAACGCCCCGCTCAGATCGCGCGGCGCGGCATCATCCGCTCGTTTCAGATCTCGGCGGTGTTTCCCCACCTGACGCTGCTCGAAAACGTGCGTCTCGGCCTGCAACGCGCGCTCGGCACTTCGTATCACTTCTGGAAGAGCGAGCAGTCTTTGACGCCGCTCAACGCGCGGGCGCGCTCGCTGCTGGCTGAAGTCGGCCTCGAAGACCTCGCCGACGAATTGACGGTGAATCTTCCCTACGGCCGAAAGCGCGCGCTCGAAATCGCGACCACGCTGGCGATGGAGCCCGAACTGATGCTGCTCGACGAACCGACGCAGGGCATGGGCCACGAAGACGTGCATCGCGTGGCCGATCTCATCAAGCGCGTGTCGGCCGGCCGCACGATCCTGATGGTGGAGCACAACATGAGCGTGGTGTCGACCATCGCCGACACCATCACCGTCCTGCAGCGCGGCGCCGTGCTCGCCGAAGGTCCCTATGCCGAGGTCTCCCGCGATCCGCAAGTGATGGAAGCCTACATGGGCACCACCGACGGCCAACTGCAGGGAGCCCACTGATGGCGACGCCTGCACTCGAGATCAACGGCCTTCAAGCCTGGTACGGCGAATCGCACGTTCTGCACGGCGTCGACATGGTGGTGCAGCCGGGCGAAGTCGTCACGCTGCTCGGCCGCAATGGTGCAGGGCGCACCACGACGATGCGTGCGATCCTGGGCCTGACCGGCGCCCGCAAGGGCAGCATCAAGGTCAACGGCACCGAGACCATCGACATGCCGACGCACAAGATCGCGCACTACGGCATCGGCTATTGCCCCGAGGAGCGCGGCATCTTCGCGAGCCTCTCGTGCGAAGAAAACCTGATGCTGCCGCCTCCGTTGAAGGGATCAGGGCCGGGCATGTCGGTGGAAGAGATCTACGCCATGTTCCCCAATCTCGCCGAACGGCGCAACAGCCAGGGCACGCGCCTTTCGGGCGGCGAGCAGCAAATGCTGGCCGTCGGGCGCATCCTGCGCACAGGCGCCAAGCTGCTGCTGCTCGATGAAATCTCCGAGGGGCTCGCCCCCGTCATCGTGCAGGCGCTTGCCCGCATGATCCATACACTGCGCGGCAAGGGCTACACCGTGGTGATGGTCGAGCAGAACTTCCGCTTCGCCGCGCCGCTGGCCGACCGCTTCTATGTGATGGAACACGGCCGCATCGTGGAGAAATTCGGTGCGGCCGAACTCGAAGCCAAGATGCCGGTGCTCAACGAGCTGCTCGGCGTCTGATCTTTATCAACCTATCAATTCGATGGAGTCCCGTATGAAGAACGCACTCACTGCACTCTCACTGGCCGTTGCCGCATTGGCATTGGCCTCCAGTCCCGCGCATGCACAGGAGAAGGTGAAGATCGGCTTCGTCACCGACATGTCCAGCCTGTACGCCGACCTCGAAGGAAAGAACGGCGCACTGGCCATCCAGATGGCGATCGACGACTTCGGCGGCAAGGCGCTCGGCCAGCCGATCGAACTGTTGACGGCCGACCACCAGAACAAGGCCGACATCGCCGCGTCGAAGGCGCGCGAGTGGATCGACACCGACGGCGTGACGATGGTCTTCGGCGGCACCAATTCGGGCACGGCGCTCGCGACGGCCAAGGTGGCGCAGGAAAAGAAGCGCGTGTACTTCAACAACGGCGCCGCCTCCTCGGCGCTCACCAACGAGCAGTGCAGCCCCTACACCGTGCACTACGCGTACGACACGGTCGCGCTCGCAAAGGGCACGGGCGGCGCAGTGGTCGATCGCGGCGGGAAGACCTGGTTCTTCCTGACCGCCGACTATGCCTTCGGCCATGCACTCGAAGCCGATACCACCGCCGTGATCAAGGCCAAGGGCGGCACGGTGGTCGGATCGGTGCGGCATCCGCTGAATGCTTCAGACTTCTCGTCCTTCCTGTTGCAGGCGCAGAACTCCAAGGCACAGATTCTCGGACTGGCCAACGCAGGCGGCGACACCATCAACTCGATCAAGGCGGCCAAGGAATTCGGCATCACGAAGACCATGAAGCTGGCCGGCTTGCTGATTTTCCTGAGCGACATCCACAGCCTGGGCCTCAAGAACACCGAAGGCCTGCTGCACACCACGAGTTGGTACTGGGACCTGAACGACGACTCGCGCAAGTTCGCCAAGCGCTTCTTCGACAAGACCAAGCGCATGCCGACCGACATCCAGGCTGCGGATTATTCGGCCACCATGACCTACCTGAAGGCCGTGCAGGCGGCAAAGACCACCGACTCCGACAAGGTGATGGCGCAGCTCAAGAGCATGAAGATCGATGACTTCTACGCCAAGGGCCAGATTCGTGCCGATGGCCGCTACGTGCACGACATGTACCTGGTCGAAGTCAAGTCGCCCGCCGAATCGAAGCAGCCCTGGGACTATCTCAAGGTGATCGCCAAGCTGCCGGGTGACCAGGTCTTCACGGCCAAGGCCGATTCCAAGTGCGCCCTGTGGAAATGACTTCCCGGGCTATTCGTTTTCCCTTCAACCCAGTCAGAGACATGAAAAAGACAATCGCCCTTTCCGCCGTTTCCATTGCTGTTGCGCTCGCGGCCGGTGCCGCCCAGGCCGAAGACAAGGTCAAGATCGGTTTCATCACCGACATGTCCAGTCTCTACGCCGACGTCGAAGGCAAGGGCGGCGCGACTGCGATCCAGATGGCCATCGACGACTTCGGCGGCAAGGTCAACGGCATGCCGGTAGAACTCGTGACGGCCGACCACCAGAACAAGGCCGACATCGCCGCATCGAAAGCGCGCGAGTGGATCGACACCGACAACCTCACGATGCTGTTCGGCGGCACCAATTCCGGCACCGGCCTCGCGATGGCGAAGGTGGCGCAGGAGAAGAAGCGCGTCTTCATGGTCAACGGCGCCGGCGCATCGCAACTCACCAACGAGCAGTGCAGCCCCTACACCGTGCACTACGCTTACGACACCGTGGCGCTCGCCAAGGGCACCGGCGGTGCGGTGGTCGCCAACGGCGGCAAGAGCTGGTTCTTCCTGACCGCCGACTACGCATTCGGCGCGGCACTCGAAGCGGACACGGCCAAGGTCGTCAAGGAGAAGGGCGGCACGGTGGTGGGCAGCGTCAAGCATCCGCTCAACGCGTCGGACTTCTCGTCCTTCCTGCTGCAGGCGCAGAACTCCAAGGCGCAGATCCTCGGCTTGGCCAATGCGGGCGGCGACACGATCAACGCGATCAAGGCCGCGAAGGAATTCGGCGTCACCAAGACCATGAAGATGGCGGGCCTGCTGGTGTTCATCACCGACATCCACAGCCTGGGCCTGAAGAACACCGAAGGCCTGCTGCTCACCACGAGCTGGGACTGGAACCTGAACGAGCAGACCCGCGCCTTCGGCAAGAAGTTCTTCGACAAGACGAAGCGCATGCCGACCGACATCCAGGCCGCCGACTACTCGGCCACCATGACCTACCTGAAGGCCGTGCAGGCCGCCAAGAGCACCGATGCCGACAAGGTGATGGCCGAACTCAAGAAGATGCCGATCAACGACTTCTACGCCAAGGGCCAGATCCGCGCCGACGGCCGCTTCGTGCACGACATGTACCTGATGCAGGTCAAGTCGCCCGCCGAGTCGACGCAGCCGTGGGACTACTACAAGGTGGTCGCCAAGCTGCCGGGTGAAGATGTCTTCACGACCAAGGCCGAAAGCAAGTGCGCCTTGTGGAAGCAATGAGGCCTGTCAACTGAGAGTGCGCGACTGTTGAACCGTTCATGACCATCTCGTTTCCCGCTTTGTTGAGCCAACTCCTCCTGGGGCTGGTCAACGGGTCGTTCTACGCCATCCTGAGCCTCGGGCTCGCGGTGATCTTCGGCCTGCTCAACGTGATCAACTTCGCCCATGGCGCGCTGTTCATGCTGGGCGCGGTGTCGACCTGGATGGCCATGAACTACTTCAACGTCAACTACTGGGTGATGCTGGTTGTCGCGCCGATGATCGTCGGGCTCTTCGGCGTGGTCATCGAGCGGCTTCTGCTGCGCTGGATCTACAAGCTCGACCATCTCTACGGCCTTCTGCTCACGCTCGGGCTGACGTTGCTGATCGAAGGCGTGTTCCGCTCGATCTACGGTGTCTCGGGCCTCGCCTACGACACCCCCGATGCGCTGGCGAGTGCGACCGATCTCGGCTTCATGATCCTGCCCAACTACCGCGCCTGGGTTGTGCTGGCCTCGCTGGTCGTGTGCTTCTCGACCTGGTTCGTGATCGAGAAGACACGCATCGGCGCCTACCTGCGCGCCGGCACCGAGAACCCTCGTCTGGTGGAAGCCTTCGGCGTGAACGTGCCGCTGATGATCACGCTGACTTACGCCTTCGGTGCGGCGCTGGCTGCGTTCGCGGGCGTGCTTGCTGCGCCGGTGATCCAGGTGTCGCCGCTGATGGGGCAGAACCTGATCATCGTGGTGTTCGCGGTCGTCGTCATTGGCGGCATGGGCTCCATCATGGGCGCCATCCTGACCGGCCTCGGCCTCGGCATCATCGAAGGCTTGACGAAGGTGTTCTACCCGGAGGCCTCGTCCACAGTCGTGTTCGTCATCATGGTCATCGTGTTGCTCATCCGCCCCGCCGGTCTCTTCGGAAAAGAAAAATAAGACGGCGCCCGCATGAAAAAGCTTTCCACTGTCATCTACCTGCTTCTTCTGGTTGCGTTGATCGTGGCGCCCTTCGTGGGCGCGTACCCGGTGTTCGTGATGAAGCTGATGTGCTTCGCGCTGTTCGCTTCGGCCTTCAATCTGCTGCTCGGCTACACGGGCCTGCTGTCGTTCGGCCATGCGGCCTTTCTCGGCGGCTCGGCGTATGTCGCGGGCCACGCAATGAAGGTCTGGGGATTGACGCCGGAACTGGGCCTCATTACCGGCACCGTCACCGGCGCGTTGCTGGGTTGGCTCTTCGGGGTGCTGGCGATTCGCCGGCAGGGAATCTACTTCGCGATGATCACGCTGGCGCTCGCGCAGATGGTGTTCTTCGTCGCGCTGCAGGCGAAGTTCACCGGGGGCGAGGATGGTCTGCAGGGCGTGCCGCGCGGCAAGCTCTTCGGCCTGATCGACCTGCAGAGCGACCTCACCATGTACTACGTGACGCTGGTCATCGTTGTCGCGGCATTCCTGCTGATCGTGCGCACCATCCATTCGCCCTTCGGCCAGGTGCTCAAGGGCATCAAGGAAAACGAGCCTCGCGCGTTGTCGCTGGGGTATGACGTGAGCCGCTTCAAGCTGCTGGCCTTCGTGATCTCGGCGGCGCTGTCGGGACTCGCCGGTTCGCTCAAGACCCTGGTGCTGGGCTTCGCCACGCTGTCCGATGTGCACTGGAGCGCGTCGGGCCAGGTCATCCTGATGACGCTGGTGGGCGGCCTCGGTACGCTTTCAGGCCCGCTGGTCGGCTCGGCCGTGGTGGTGCTGCTCGAAAACAAGATCGGCGAGTTCGGTCACCTGTTGGCGCAGATCACGACGGTGGATTGGTTCAACACCCTCGGCGAGTCGGTCACCATGGTCACCGGATTGATCTTCGTGGTCTGCGTGCTGGCATTCCGGCGCGGGATCATGGGCGAGATCATCGCCTTCATCGAACGCCGGCGCAGCCTGCCGAAGGGTTGAGGCAGGCCCTCAGAATTTCAGCGCCTGCGCATAGCCGGTCAGTTCCAGGTAACCCCGGCCGACTGCGCGGCCCTGTGCGTCGCGCAGTTCGCTCATCCCCTCCCAGTACACCGCGCCGGTCGAGCCGCGGCTGTCGAGTTCCTGGTCGTCGAGCAGCGGGTGCACGCTGAAGGTGCCGGCGGGTGTCTGGATGCGCCAGCGAATCGGGTAGTCCGCGCGTGTCCGCGGGCTGACCCATCGGCCTTCGGCCTCGAAGCGCAGATCGTCCGGTCCGAACACGCGCAGGCGTCCGTCCGGCCTGCGCATCGAGCCACCGGCCCATAGCGCCGAGCCATCGCGGCGGCGGATTCGGAAGGCCATCAGCGCGCTGCCGTCGAAGAGGTTCATGCCGATCCAGTCCCAGCCTGCCGCGTCGGGGTGCAGATAGGCATCGCTCCATTCATGGTCGAGCCACGCGGTGCCCTGCACGTCGAAACTACGACCCTGCAAGGTGAGCCGGCCCTGCGTGGCGAGCTGCGGTTCGCTGTAGTAGTAGCTGGCCTGCTCGACCTCGGGTCCCTTGCGCGAGAGGCCGGCATCGCCTTGCAACATCACAGGCTGCGTGGGCGCGAAGCGAAGGTCGAGCGCGAATCCTTCGGCCGGCAGCCGGGCCGCATAGCCCTTGCCGTCGCGCTGGAGCGTCCAGTTGCGTAGCCGGACGTCGGTGTCGTCCTCAGAGGCCGAGGCGACGCCGAAGCCGGCGCGCGCGATGCGCTGGTCGTGCCAGAGCTTGCGTCCTTCGAGATCGGTGATGGCCGCATGCGCAAAGATCAACTGCCGCGCCGCGAAGGCGGACCGCATGGATTGCGTCTCGGCGATCCGCGATCGAAAGAAGGTGATCTGAAACCCGAATTCGCGAGGCCCGGCGTGGGCCTGGCCGGTGATGTACCACCACTCGGTGTTGAGGTCGGGGTGGCTGCCGAAGTCACGCGGGAACTGCATGGTGCGTGGCGGCAGAGCCCATGCCGCAGGCGCCGCGAGCGTGCACAGCAGCAGGGCGCGCCGGGACAGTCCGTGCACAGTCATGCTCAGGCGGCGAGTGCCGCGTCAACGCGCTTCCGCGCCTCGCCCACATCGCCGAATGACTTCTGCACCCAATCGGCATCGTGATAGCTCGGCAGATAGCGCTCGCCCGCATCGCACAGCAGCGAGAGGATCGAACCCTGCTGCCCGGCCGCGCGCATTTCATGCGCCAGCGCAAGCATGCCGATGAAGTTGGTGCCGGTCGACGGCCCGACCTTGCGCCCGAGCAGGTCGGAGAGCGCGCGCATCGCGGCGATGGAATCGACGTTCGGCACCTCGATCATCCGGTCGACCAGCGTGCGCACGAAACTGGGCTCCACGCGTGGCCGCCCGATGCCTTCGATGCGTGAGCCCGGCGCCGTCAATGCCGCGTCGCCGCTTGCGTGATAGGCCATGAACACCGACCCTTCCGGATCGGCCACGCAAAGTCGTGTGTCATGGCGGCAGTAGCGCACATAGCGGCCGATGGTCGCGCTGGTGCCGCCGGTACCTGCGCCCACGACGATCCAGGCCGGCACCGGATGCCGCTCGCGCTTCATCTGCTGGAACATGCTTTCCGCGATGTTGTTGTTGCCGCGCCAGTCGGTGGCGCGCTCGGCGTAGGTGAACTGGTCCATGTAGTGGCCGCCCGTGCGCCTCGCCAATGTGCGTGCCTCGTCGTAGACCTCTCCCGCATGCTCGACGAAATGACAACTGCCGCCGTAGAAGGCGATTTGCGACAGCTTCTCCGGCGAGGTGCTGCGCGGCATCACGGCGATGAACGGCAGGCCGAGCAGTCGCGCGAAGTAGGCCTCGCTCACGGCGGTCGAACCGCTCGACGCTTCGACGATCGTCGTGCCTTCGGAGATCCAGCCGTTGCATAGCGCGTAGAGGAAGAGCGACCGCGCAAGTCGGTGCTTGAGGCTGCCGGTCGGGTGGGTCGACTCGTCCTTCAAATAAAGGTCGATGCCCGCCGACGCGAAGGCGGGCAGCGGCAATGGAATCAAGTGCGTATCGGCGCTGCGCTGGTAGTCGGCCTCGATGCGGAGGATCGCGGTGCCGAGCCAAGTGCCGTCGCTAGGGGTGGAGGCGTTCATGGGGGCATTCTGAGCCATTCGTCGATATCACCAGTCTTCCTTGACCGCCATCACCGCATCGTGCCCTGCCGCTGCACGCCCAGCCAGCCAGGCTGTGATCGTGCCGGCGGCCAGCACGGCTGCACACAGCGCGATGAGACGGGCCCATGGCACGAGCAGGTCCATGGTCCAGTGGAAGCTCTGCGGATTGACCACGTGCACGAGCACCACCGACACCGCCAGGCCGAGCACCAGCCCTGCGACGGCGCCAATCGCCGTCCACGCAGCACCTTCGCCGGCAACGACCGCGAGCACCTGTGCGCGTGTGAAACCCAGGTGTACCAGCAGCCCGAACTCCTTGCGCCGCGCAAGCACCTGCGCGCTGAAGCTGGCGGCGATACCGAACAGGCCGATGCCGATCGCGACCGTCTGCAGCCAATAGGTGACGGCGAAGCTGCGGTCGAAGATGCGCAGCGAGGTCGCGCGAATCTGGCTCACCGAGGCAATCTCGATCGGCTCGGCGGCGCCTAGTTCGCGCGCCGCCAGATCGTGGACCAACTGCTGAACCGTGCTTGAGACTGATCCGGGCGTGAGCCAGAGCGCGACGTCGCTCACGCTGCGGTCGCCTGTCAGGCGCTCGAAGTCGCGTGCATCCATCGTGATCGCGCCGAACTGGCGGACGTAGTCGCGCCAGACCCCTGCGACGAAGAACACCGGCGGCCGGCTTCCCTCGGCGACCGGCGGCCATGCGCGCGTGAGCGGCTCGAATACCGCGCCGGGCCTGGCGCCGTAGAGTTCGACCATCGCCTCGCTCACATAGATGCCTGTCTGCCCGGGCGGCACTGGCACGGCCGGACCTTGCAAGGGCAGCGATCGTGAAGCATCGTCGTCCAGGCTCCGCGAGATCAGCGTGACGGCGGGCCGGGACGGATCGAGAAGCAGCGCCCGCGTGCGCAGCGTGCCGCTGCGCGCCACTCCCGGCAGGTGGGCCAGCGCCTGCACGAACGCCGGCGAGAAAGAGGCCTGCTCGCTGGTCGAGCTTCCGCCGCTGGCACTGCGCACGTAAAGGTCCGCCGGTAGCACGACATCCAGCCATCGCGTGACCGAATCGCGAAAGCTCGCAACCATGACGGTGAGTGCCACGGCCAGACTCAGGCTTGCGACCACACCGCTGACGGCCACCGCCGCCGTGCCGCGCATGCGCCGCGCGCGCTCGATCGCCAGCAGCGGAAGAAGACGCTGCGCGAAGAGAGGGGCCAGCCGGTCATAGAGCAGGGCGATCAACCACGGCAGCGCCGTGATGCCACCGACCAGCAGAAATCCGACCGAGAGATACGCCGCGATCGGAATGCCGAAGACCGCCGGCGCCGTCGCCAGCGCAGCGCCTGCGGCGACAAGCAGCAGAGCCACGCGGTGCGCACCATTTCGCGCGGGCGCAGCGCCCAGGCCCTTCAGCGTCTGCGCCTCAGGCAGCGCCTGCGCCGCGCGCGCCGGCCACCAGCCGCCAACCAGAGCAGCCAGCACGCCGAGCGCACCATAGAGCACCGCCGCCCCCCAACTCCACCGCAAGGTCGGCGCGACGCCTTCGAAATAGCCGCCGCCCAGATCGCCGCCCAACACCTTCAATGCGAACTCGGCGAGCGAGGTGCCGAGCGCGATACCCGCCACGCTGCCGATCAGTCCGAGCACCAGCGATTCGGCAAGCACCAGCCGAAGCCGCTCGCGCGGCGTGAGGCCGAGCACGCCCAGCAACGCAAACTGCTGCGCGCGCTTGGCGACGCTGAGCGCGAGCACCGAGAACACCAGGAATGCGCCCGTGAAGAGCGCCACCAGCGCAAGCACCGTGAGGTTGACGCGGTATGCCCGAGAGAGATTGCTGACCCGCTCCGCTGCATCGCCCGGCTCGGCGGCTTGAATGCCGGACGGCCATCCCGGCAACGCACGCAGCGATCGAATGAAAGCCCCATGGTCGGTGCCGGGCGCGAGCCGCAAGTCGATGCGGGTGAGTTGTCCGCCGCGGGCGAACTGATCCTGTGCCGCGCCGATGTCCATCACCGCGATCGCCGCGCCGCCCGCCGCGACTTGGCCGGCGACGTGAAGCGTGTGCGTTTGCGTGTCCACACGCAACTGAACGGTGGTAGCGGCATCGCCCAAGGCCTTGCGCGCGGCAGCGTTGAGGAACACGTTGCCTGGCGTGAGGGACGCCAGGCGATTGCCGCCTTCGGCCACCCGAGGCGTCAGTGCCGGCGCAATGGTGGGCAACACGAGCGGATCGACGCCGATCACGCGCAGCGCCACACGCCGATCGCCGACCAGCGCGATGCCTTGAAGCTCGAGGACCGGGCTTGCCAGCATCACCTGCGGCTGTCGTGCCACCTGCGCAAAGACGGCTTCGTCGAAGCTGCCTTGCACGGCGCGCAGTTCGAGGTCGGGCTGGCCATTGACCGAACGCACCGCGCTCGAGAACTCGTCGAGCGCCGAGGCGTTGATCAACTGCACCGAGAAAGCCAGCGCCACGCCCAGCATCACGGCAATGATCGCCGCCGCGTTGCGCCAGGGATGGTGGCGCAGTTCCTGCCATGAAAAGGTGCGGAGCAGCATCGGGCGATTGTCTCGCCTTGCGCCGACGATCAGAGTCGCGCGGCTGCCGAAGCCAGGTAGTCGCGAACCGCCGGACTGGTGCTGAGGCCCGCTGCACGCGCATAGGCCTGTCGCGCTTCGGCCGCGTTGCCGGTCTGGCCGAGGAGATGCGCGCGGGCCGCCCAGTAGGGTTGGTAGTTGGCGACGTCGGCCGGCGCGAAAGCATCGAGCGCGCGGAGGCCTTCGGCTGGGCCGGCGGCGTTTGCGACGGCGCAGGCGTAGCTGACGTGCGCACCGATGCTCGGGCGCAAGGCGAGAAGCCCGTCGTACAGCGCGACCAGCGCCTGCGGCGGCACCTGCGCGCCGAGCCGCCGTGCGCAGTGCGCGGACTGGATGGCAGCTTCCATCTGGTAGGCACCCGGCTGGTTCATCGCTGCCGCGGCGCGCAATGCCTGCTCGGCCTGCTCGCGCAGCGCGTGGTTCCAGCGCGTCGTGTCCTGGTCGTCGAGCGGCACGTAGTCGCCCGCATCGCCGCGACGCGCCGCAGCCCGGCTTTCGCAGAACAGCATCAGCGCGAGCAACCCCAGCGGTTCGGCCTCGCGGGGCATCAGGCCGCACAGGATGCGGCACAGGTCGATCGCTTCGGCCGTGAGGCCGCGCTGCGTGGCTTCGGCGCCGTCGATGTCGTCCCAGCCGGTGCCATAGGTGGCGTAGATGCCGTCGAGCACGTCCTGCAGCCGTTGCGACAGATCTTCCGCGCGCGGGTATTCGAAGGGAATGCCGGCCGCGCGGATGCGTGCCTTGGCACGCACCAGCCGTTGCCCGAGCGTGGCGGGCGAGGTGAGGAAGGCGCCGGCAATGCGGGCGGCGTCCAGCCCCAGCACCGTCTGCAACATCAGCGGCGCGCGCGCGGCGGCGTCGATCGCGGGATGCGCGCACACGAAGAGCAGGCGCAGACGCTCGTCCGGCACCGCATCGCGGCCCGGCGCGTCGACACCGACCTCATCGGCCAGTAGCACGAGCGTCTGGGTGGCGTCATCCTGCACGCGGGAGTGGCGCCAAGCGTCCAGCGTGCGATTGCGCGCAACGCTCAGCAGCCAGGCTTCGGGCTGTGCGGGCACGCCGTCGACGGGCCAGTGCTCCAGCGCGCGCGCAAAGGCGTCGGCCAGTGCGTCTTCCGATGCGGCGATGTCTCGTGTGCGTGCCGAGAGGATGGCCACGAGGCGACCGTACGACTGGCGCGCGGCCTTTTCGGCGGCCGCGCGCGCCTCGTGGACCGCGAGCGGCGTCACATCTGGGGTGTGGTGAAGACCGGCCGCACCTCGACGCCTCCGGTCGAGGCGCAGGGAGCGCGCGCTGCCCATTCGAGCGCCGTGTCGAGATCGGCGACGTCGATCACGAAATAACCGCCGAGTTGCTCCTTGGTGTCGGCGAAGGGGCCGTCCTGCACCTGGCGCTTGTCGCCGCGAACCCGGAGGGTGGTGCCGGTCATCGGCGGTTGCAACCCGTGGCCGTTGAGCGTGATACCCGATTCGCGGATGGCGCCTACGTAGTCCATCCAGCCGGCGCGGTAGGCCTTGGCGGACTCTTCAGAGCGCTGATTGAAGTCGGATTCGGGTTGATAGAACATCAGCATGTATTGCATGGAAACCTCGCAAGAAAGTACATCGAGCAGGATCGCTCGTGTAATGACGGCGCGCAAGATGCCATTTCGACAACGCGCGGCGAGGTCTGCAAATTATTTTCTGGCGGCGGGGGTCGAATAGTCGTATCTCGGCCCTGGACCGATCGCAATGGGTGGGCCTGGGTCGGAGCTTGGCGCCGCGGCAGATGAAGAGGGCGCGCGGACTTCCGGGCGCACCTCATAGCGCGGACCCGGCCCGGCGACGACCGGCGGACCCGGATCGTCATAGCTGCGCTGCGACGGGCGCGTCCAGCTGTACTGCGGACCGGGTCCGGGGGCGATGGGCGGACCCGGATCCGGATAGGTCCTGGGCTGAGGTGTCGGCATCTGGTAGGCCGGCTCGTAGTCCGCTTCCTCGTCGCGCAGAATCCGCCTGGCGCGCTCGCTCGTGCGCTTTTCGGGCCCGGCGTTCCTGGTTGGCGGATTGGCGACGGACGCGGTCTTGCTCGCCGGTGCCAATGCCAGTGCGGCTGCCGGCGAGGTGGCAGGCGCAGGCGCGGAGTCTGTCGGCCGAACAGCCGCTGTCGCTGTCGAACTCGTTGGCGCCGGTGCAGGTGGTGCCGGTGCTGCGGGCGCGGGCGCCGCCGCAGGCGCGAGGGCGGTCGGCTGTACCGGTACGGTCGACTCCGGAGCCTTCGCTTTCACGACGGGCTCCGACTGCCGCAGTTCCGGCGTGGGCGCCATCATTCGCGTGAGCTGGGTCCACGGGGCGGTGCCATGGTGCAGGACGTACACGCACCACGCGACGAAGGCGATGATCATCGTCAGGCCCACCAGCCCGAGGTGAAGCCAGAACGAGGTGGGCGTGCTGCCGGAGAACGTCACATCGGGCCCCGGAGCACGCGCAGAAAAAGCGGGTTGCGCAGAAAAGGGCGCCCCGTCAGCCTTCAACGCCATGGTTCCGGACGGCGCGAAGCCCGGCAGCCGGCCTGCGCAGCCGATACAGAACTTTGCATTCGATCGGTTTTCGCTTCCGCAGATTCCGCAGACGATGGGCATGGGAGTTCAGCCTCCCCTTGGACTTGGACGCATCCCTCAACTTTGCACGCGTGCGAGAGGCTGTCTGTCAGCAATTTCCGACAGCGGTGTCACTGGCGTTCCAAAAGCGACGGAGTGTTCCATCACCCGGAGCGAGATTAAGCTCCGGGTATGCACACACTTCCCACTTATGACGACGTGATCGCCGCTGCGGCGCGACTCGAAGGCCATGCGCACCGCACGCCGGTGATGCGCTCGCGCACCGCGGATGTGCGCTGGGGCGCGCAGTTCTTCTTCAAATGCGAGAACTTCCAGCGCATGGGGGCCTTCAAGTTTCGCGGCGCGTTCAACGCGCTGTCGAAGTTCGATGCGGCGCAGCGCAAGGCCGGCGTGATCGCCTTTTCTTCCGGTAACCATGCGCAGGCCGTCGCACTCGCGGCCGGGATTCTCGGCATGCCCGCGGTGATCGTGATGCCGAACGACGCGCCCGCCGCCAAACTGGCCGCCACACGCGGTTACGGCGCGGAGGTGGTGCTCTATGACCGCTTCGCCGAAGACCGCGAGGCGCTCACGCGCAGGCTTGCCGAGCAGCGCGGCATGACGCTGATCCCGCCCTATGACCATCCCGATGTGATTGCGGGGCAGGGCACGGCAGTGAAGGAACTGATCGAGGACGCTGGGCCGCTCGACGTGCTCTACGTGTGCCTCGGCGGTGGCGGATTGACCAGCGGATCGGCGCTGTCCGCACGCGCCCTTGCGCCGGCCTGCAAGATCTACGGCGTGGAGCCCGAAGCAGGCAACGACGGACAGCAATCTCTGCGCGCGGGACGCATCGTGCATATCGAAACGCCGAAGACCATCGCTGACGGCGCGCAGACGCAGCACCTGGGCGAGTACACCTTCGGCATCATCCGCCGCGACGTGAACGACATCGTGACCGTGAGCGATGCGCAGTTGGTCGAAGGCATGCGTTTCTTCGCCGAGCGCATGAAGATGGTGGTCGAGCCGACCGGATGTCTCGCATTTGCGGGTGCATGCGCGGCGGGCGATGCGATCCGCGGCGCGCGCGTCGGCGTCGTCATCAGCGGCGGCAATGTCGACCTCGGCCGATTCGCCGCGCTCCTGACGGGCGAAAGCTAGCGCGCGGCTCGCTAGCCGAATCCCGTCGCGCTCAGGTGCAGCACGCGATCCGCGCGCGCCGCCGCCGCTTCCGAATGGGTGACCAGTACCAGCGCCGCGCCATGTTCGCGCGTCTGCGCGAGCAGAACGTCCATCACGCGAGTGGCGGTGCTCGGATCGAGATTGCCGGTCGGTTCGTCCGCCAGCAAAAGCGCAGGCCGATGCACCAAAGCACGTGCGATGGCGACACGCTGCAACTGGCCGCCGCTGAGTTGCTGCGGAAGGCGTTCTCCAAGTCCGGCCAGGCCTACCGCTTCAAGCATCTTCGACACACGCTCATCCGCTGCCGCACCGCGCTGCCCGAGGAGCATCAGCGGCAGCGCGACGTTTTGCGCGACGTCCAGATGCGGCAACACGTGGAAGGCCTGGAACACGAAGCCCACGTGCCTGCGTCGCCAGAGCGCGCGCGCCTCGGCGTCCAGCGCGCCGATGTCGATGCCGTCGTGCATGACGGTGCCGGCATCCCAGGTGTCGAGTCCGGCCATGCAATTGAGCAGCGTCGATTTGCCGACACCCGATTCGCCCACGATCGCCACGAACTCGCCGGCCGCGATGTCGAGCGACACGTGTTCGAACACCGGCACCTCGCCGTAGTGCTTGCCCAGATCCGTGATGCGCAGCGTCATGCGATGTCCGTGACCTGCCGGAGCACCTGATCGATGGCGTCAGGCGCCTCGGCGGCGATCACGCGGCGTTGCGGCATGCTGCGCAGCCACGTAATTTGCCGCTTGGCGAGTTGCCGCGTGGCTGCGATGCCGCGCTCGCGCAATTCGACGATCGGCCGGGCGCCGTCGAGCGCCTCCCAGGCCTGGCGGTAGCCGACGCAGCGCATCGAGGGCAGATCTGCCACCAGATCGCCACGTGCGCGCAGGGCTTGGACTTCTGCGATGAATCCCGCCGCCAGCATCGCATCGAAGCGCGCCGCGATGCGCTCGTGCAGCCATGCGCGGTCCGTGGGTTCCAGGGAGAGCAACGCGGCGGCCGGCCATCCGCCACTGACTGCGCCCGCATTTCCGGCGCCGTGGAAACTCGACAGGGGCTGCCCGCTGGTGTGCCAGACCTCCAGCGCGCGCTGGATGCGCTGGCTGTCATTGGGCGCCAGCCGCCCGGCAGTGACGGCGTCGACTTCCGCAAGCCGGGCATGCATCGCGGGCCAGCCCAGCGCAGCGGCATCGACTTCGAGCCGCTTGCGAACCTCGGGGTCGGCCGGGGGCATCGCATCAATGCCGTCGGCGAGTGCCTTGAAGTAGAGCATCGTGCCGCCGACCAGCACCGGCAGCCTGCCGCGCGCTGAAATCTCCGCGATGAGCTGCCGCGCGTCCTGCACGAACGCGGCCGCGCTGTAGGACTCGCGCGGGTCGCGGATGTCGATCAGGTGGTGCGGCACTTCAGCGCGCTCGGCGAGCGTGGGCTTGGCGGTGCCGATGTCCATGCCACGGTAGACCAGCGCCGAATCGACGCTGACGATCTCGAGCGGCCGCACGCGCGCGATCGCCAGCGCCGCCGCAGTCTTGCCCGATGCGGTGGGGCCGGCCAGGGCCACGTAGCGTGGCGCCGCAGGCGGGGAATTCGGAGAGGAAGCGGAGCGGGCCGGAGTGGCAGGGGGCGGCATGCGCCCAAGGGTAACAAAGCCCGCGTCAGATCGACGGCGCCGTCGCCAGGTTGCGGTGATGAACCACCGAGGGCAGCGCAGGCGCCGGCGCGGGTGCCGGAACCGCCGGCGTGGTGTTTTCGTCGGAAGCCATGTCGGTCGGCGGCTCCTTCATGCGGAACAGTTGCGAGAGGGCCGAGCGGTACTGCGCCTGTCCGATCGAATTCAAGTTGTGATGCGACCCGCCTTCGACCAGGACGAACATCTTGGGCCCGGGCGCTGCGTCATAGAGCTTGCGGCCCAGTGTCGGGTTGATCAGGCTGTCAGCCGTGCCGTGCACCACCAGCAACGGCGAGCCGATGTTCTTCACCTTGCTGATGGCCTCGAAGCGCTGCGTGATGAAGGGGCCGAAGGGCAACCATCCCCACTTGAAGCTGCTGACGACGTCGGCGATCGAGGTAAAGGTGCTCTCGACGATCACGCCGTTTTCGTCGGTGACACGGGAAGCCAGGTCGATGCCGATCGCGCCGCCGAGGGAGTGGCCGAAGATGTAGCGCGGCTGCTTGGGATGATGGGCCGCGAGCCATTGCCACGCTTCGAGCGCATCTTCGCGGGCCGAATCTTCGGACGGCAGGGCCTTGGAACTCTTGCCGAAGCCACGGTAATCGATGGCGAGCACCGAGAAGCCCAGATCGTGCATGCGGCGCATGCGCGGTGCGGAGCCGGCCACGTTGTAGCGGGCGCCATGAAGGTAAAGCATCACCGGCTTGTCGGGTGATTCAGGTGGATTGCCGAGCCACAGGCCATGAAGGCGCACGGGTTCACCGGTGAGTGTGGACTTGAAGTCGATCCAGACATCGTCCATGCCTTGGCTCATGGCTTCCGAATTACCCCAACTGCGGTCGCTGGGCTGGAAAATCCATTCGCGCTGACGCTCGTCGAGCGTCGAGCAGCCCGCTGCCATCAGGGCGACCAGTGCGGTGGCGGATGCGAACAGGGACCAGGATTTCATGAAGGCTGAGGGACAGGCGATTAGCCGGAAAGTTCAACGAAAGACCCCATGCAACGCGCGTGCCCAGCCTGCCGATGACCCTGGAAAACCCTTGAATCCGGCGCCGCCAAGGCCAGGAATACCGCAGAACCGGCTTTGCCGGGCCGCTGGTATTGCCCCCGGGCGAGCTTCACCTGCCGCGCATGAACAGCGCGTCAAGCTCGCGGACGGACAACTGGCGCCACGTCGGCCGGCCATGATTGCACTGGTCCGAGCGCTCGGTGGCTTCCATTTGGCGCAGCAGCGCGTTCATTTCATCGATCGTGAGCTTGCGGTTGGCGCGCACCGCGCCGTGACAGGCCATGGTCGACAGCAATTCGTTCTGGGCGCGCTGCACGACGGTGCTGGCGTCGTGATTGGAGAGTTCGGCCAGCACGCTGCGCGCCAGTTCGACCGGGTCGCCGTCGGCCAGCGTGCTCGGCACGGCACGCACGGCCAGCGTGCGCGGCGAGAAGGGCGTGATTTCCAGTCCGAGCGAGGGAAGCACTTCGGCGCAGGCCTCGGCGGTCGCCACTTCCTGAGGCGTAGCGGCGAAGCTGGCCGGGATCAGCAACGGCTGGCTTGCAATGGCGGCGCCATCGAGCTGCGTCTTGAGGCGCTCGTAAACAATGCGTTCGTGGGCAGCATGCATGTCCACGATCACGAGGCCCTGGCTGTTTTCGGCCAGGATGTAGATGCCCTGCAGCTGGGCCAGCGCGCGGCCGAGCGGCCAGGCTTCTGCATCGGTCGGTGTGGCGGGGCTGTTCGATCGTGTGGTTGCCGCGGTCGCGAGCGCCGAGGGCGTCGCCCCCGTGTCGCGCAAGATTGGAGCCGTCACGTCCGTCAGCGGCTGCTGTCGTTGGGTGGGCCACATCGCGGCGGCGTCGCCGAGGCCGCGTTCCGATGCGAACGGGATTCCAGGTTGGGCCCACGACGCGGAGGCCGGCAACGCGCGCGGCTTGAAGAAAGGCTCTGCGGGCGCGGCAGTGGCCTCCCCCGCTCGCGGTGCGGCGAGTGCATCTTCGATCGCATGGCGCACCGCCTGGTGCACCTCGCGCCCATCGCGGAAGCGCACTTCGATCTTGGTCGGGTGCACGTTGACATCGACGCGCGCCGGATCGATCTCGAGATACAGCGCATAGACCGGCTGGCGCTGGCCGTGCAGGACGTCTTCATACGCGCTGCGCACCGCGTGCGCGAGCACCTTGTCGCGCACGAAGCGCCCGTTGACATAGAAGAACTGCTGGTCCGCCCGCGAGCGCGCCGCATCGGGAATGCCCGCGCGGCCGGTGACGCGCACAGCGCCCGCGACGTGGTCGACTGCAACGCTCTGCGCCACGAATTCGTCGCTCAACGTATCGGCCAGTCGCTGATCGCGCGAGGCGGCTGCGCGCCATTGCTCGACCAGCCGACCTTCATGCCAGATCGAGAAGCCGACCTCCGGCCGCGCAAGCGCATGGCGCCGAACCGCTTCGATGCAGTGTGCCAATTCGGTCGCGTCGGTCTTCAGGAACTTGCGACGCGCCGGCGTTGCGAAGAACAACTCGCGGACTTCGACCGTGGTGCCGGCTGCGCGCGCCACGGGCCGCAGCTCGCCGGTGCGTCCATCCAGGGCGAAAGCACTGTCCTCACCGGCAAAGCGAGAGAGGATGCTGAGCTCCGCGATGGCGTTGATGGCCGCGAGCGCTTCTCCACGAAAACCCATGGTGCCCACGGTTTCAAGGTCATTGAGGCTGGAGATCTTGCTGGTGGCGTGGCGGCGCAAGGCCAGCGGCAATTCGTCGCGCGGCAGACCCAGTCCGTCATCCTCGACCGAGATCAGCCGCACGCCGCCGGCCGAGAGTCGCACGGTGATCTGGCGTGCGCCCGCATCGAGCGCGTTGTCGAGCAGTTCGCGCACCACCGAGGCGGGCCGTTCGACCACTTCGCCAGCCGCGATCTGGCTGATGAGTTCGTCGGGCAGGTCGCGGATCGGGCGACGCGCAGGCGCGGCAGTGGAAGATGGGAGTGCGCTCACGAGGACATTCTAGTTTTCCATCATGCGATCAAGTGCTGCCCGCGCCGCACGAAGTGGACAAGCCTGGGGGTGAGTGACAATCCTTCCATGGAATTCATCAGCTTTATCGTCGATTTCATCCTGCATATCGACAAACACCTCCAGGACTTCGTCGTCGCCTACGGGTATTGGGTCTACGGGCTGTTGTTCCTCATCGTGTTCGTCGAGACAGGGTTGGTCGTGATGCCTTTCCTGCCGGGCGATTCGCTGCTCTTCATCGTGGGTGCGCTTGCGGGCGCGGGGCTCATGAGCTATGCCGTGGCGGTGCCGATCCTGCTGGCCGCGGCGATCCTGGGTGACCAGTGCAACTTCAGCATCGGACGCTATTTCGGACCCAAGGTATTCAAGTGGGAGAGTTCGCGCTTCTTCAACAAGAGGGCCTTTGATCAGGCGCATGCGTTCTACGAGCGCTACGGCGGCGTGACCATCATCCTCGCGCGCTTCATGCCATTCATTCGCACGTTCGCGCCCTTCGTGGCAGGGGTTGCCGACATGACGCGCGGGAAGTTCACGCTCTACAACATCGTCGGCGCATTCCTCTGGGTGTTGAGCATCTGCACCGCCGGCTACTTCTTCGGAAACCTGCCGGTGGTGAAGGACAACCTCGAGAAAATCATCTGGGGCCTGATCCTCATCCCGGGTCTGATCGCGATCTTCGGCGCGTGGCGCGCGCGCGGCGCGTCCACGGCGCGCTAAAAAAAAGCGCGCCCTGTGCGGCGCGCTCCTCCAAACGCATGTACCTACTCAGTAGCGAGGCCCGTTGTTAGGGTAGTAGGTGTTGCTCGGGTAGTAGGGTTGCTGGTTGTAGTAGTTGCGCTGGTCGGCGCTGCGTCCGACCTGATTGCCAATCAAGCCGCCGACCGCGGCGCCGCCGACGGTAGCCGCGGTGTTGTGGCCGATCGCCTGGCCGACCAGTGCGCCCCCTACCGCACCACCTGCCGTCCCCAGCTGTTCATTGGGTCCGGCGGCACATCCGGCCAGTGCCATGATCGAAGTAGCAGCCGCGGCGGTGATCCAGAGTCTCGTCTTCATGATGTCCACCTTTCATTGGGTTGGTGAAATCATTCTGAAGAAGCCTGCATCCCGGGGTGTAGGAGGCGACCCCGGTGTCTTGACCGAATGCGCTATCGACCCTTGCGCGCCACCATCTTGCGGCGCAGCAGTCTCATCGCTGCCTCGGCGCGAGGTGAATGCCCGCGATCATGCAGCGCACCGAACCGCCAGCCATTTCGATCGTCGGCACCGACAGGGGAACGAGACGCGCGGAGCGTTCGATCACTTCTTTCTGCTGCGCCGTGAGGGCGTCGCAAGCGCGTTGCGACAACGCGAGGATTCGACCATCGCAACCCGATAACTCGATCGCATTGCCGGCAAAGTTGGCGATCTGCGCCGCGCTCAGCGCAACAACTTCGCGTCCCGATTCTTCGAGCCGCTCGCGCACCTGGTTTGCGCGACGCGTGTCAGGAATGGGGTCGAAGCCGACCATCGCAAACTCGGTTGCCACGCACATCAGCACGTTGGTGTGATAGACCGGCCGGCCGGCCGGATCAGCCGTGTCGAACACCATCGGCTCGAAGTTGAAGTGCGTGCTGAAGCGTTCGAGCGCGACGGGATCGGCACGCTTCGAACGCGCGACGTAGGCCACGCGCGCCATGTGGTCGAACACCATCGCGCCGGTGCCTTCGAGGAACAGGCCGTCATGTTCCAACCCGGAATAGTCGATCACTTCCTGCACGCGGTACTCGGCCTTGAGCATCTCGATGATTTCCGGACGGCGTTCGCGCCGGCGGTTCTCGCAGTACATCGGATAGAGCGCGACGTGGCCGCCCGGGTGCGTGGAGAACCAATTGTTGGGGAACACCGAATCGGGCGTATCGCGCTCGCCGCGGTCTTCGAACAGATGCACGCGCACCCCTTCGGTCTCCAGGCGTTCCGCTGCAGCGGTCACTTCGCGGTAGGCCGCGCGAGCGACGGACTGTGC
Source organism: Variovorax sp. 10L426 (assembly GCF_056395305.1). Classification (NCBI taxonomy): domain Bacteria; kingdom Pseudomonadati; phylum Pseudomonadota; class Betaproteobacteria; order Burkholderiales; family Comamonadaceae; genus Variovorax; species Variovorax sp. 10L426. The sequence continues at coordinate 93,999 of NZ_JBFTJF010000011.1, forward strand.
CGATTCCTTCTCGGCAAGGCTTTGGAAGGTGTTGTCGGCGGCGGTCTCCGGATTCGGCGTGAAGCCGTGCGGCCGGATCATGACGATGGCGGAGGGAGCCTGGATGGAGCGGAGCTTGGACATGCGATGCGGTTCCTCTGGATCGACCTCAGGCGACCCGGCGCATCACGGCGCGCGAGGTCCCGGTGCGGGTGTAGCGAAACAGGTCCTTCGGGTCGTCGGCCCACGGCACGAGTTCGACGTCGGTGCCGAGATTGCGCTTGGTCGCTTGTTCGAGCACATAGCGCAGCGTTGAATAGTCTTCGAGCGCGAAGCCGACCGAATCGAAGACCGTGACTTGTGCGTCACTCTGACGTCCCGTTTCGATGCCGGCCAGGACGCGCCACAGGTCGACCACCGGAAAATCCTTCGGCAACTGCTGGATGTCGCCTTCGATGCGCGTCTGCGGCTCGTACTCGACGAAGACGCGCGCGCCGCGCAGCACGTCGGCATGCAGTTCAGTCTTGCCGGGGCAATCGCCGCCGATGGCGTTGATGTGCATGCCCGGCTCGATCATGTCCGGCGTCAGGATGGTGGCGTAGGCCTTGTCGGCGGTGACGGTTGTCACGATGTCGGCGCCGCGCACGGCTTCGGCCGTGGAAGCGGCCCGAATGACCTTCAGTGCAGGGAAGACGGAGAGGTTGCGAATCAGCTTCTCGGTGGCGCGCGCATCGACGTCGTAGACGGCGATCTCGTCGATGCCCAGGTGCGCATGAAGCGCGACAGCCTGGAACTCGCTTTGCGCGCCGTTGCCGATGAGTGCCATGCGGCGCGCATTGGGTCGCGCCAGCGCGCGTGCCGCCATCAGCGATGTCGCGCAGGTGCGCAGCGCGGTGGCAACCGTGAGTTCCGACAGCAGCACCGGATAGCCGGTCTCGACCTCGGCCAGCACGCCGAACGCCATGACGGTGTAGAGGCCCTTCGCCGTGTTGCTCGGATGGCCGTTGACGTACTTGAAGGCATAGGTCTTGGCGCTGGACACCGGCATCAGCTCGATCACGCCGATCTCGGAATGGCTCGCCACGCGGGCCGTCTTCTCGAAGTCCGCCCAGCTCACGAAGTCCTGCTGGATGAAGTCCGCCAACTGGCCGATGAGTGGAATCACGCCGACGTCCTGGATGAGGCGGGACATGGTCGGGACATCGATAAAGCGCGTCATGGTTTTCTCCTCTGCGGAGGGGCCGCAGCGATCTCTCTATGCGTTCAATTGTTCCTCCGAAGGGTGCCAAATTGAACCCCGCAACCTGTCAATTCCGGCTTGGATGCTTGCATTTCGCTCGCTGGAGATTGCAAAATGTCAAATCCATGGACGACATCGACCGCCAACTCATTGGCCTATTGCGGGACAACGCGCGCATGTCCGTGGTGGCGCTCGCGCAAAAGCTCCGCGTGGCACGGGCCACCGTGCAGAACCGGATCGGCAAGCTGGAAAGCGATGGCACCATCGTCGGCTACACCGTGCGGCTACGGCCCGACGCGGAACCCCACCGCATCAGGGCTTTGATGAGCATCGAAGTCGACGGCGCGCACGGTGAGGCAGTGCGCCGCGCGCTACGGGGTCACCCCAACGTCACGGCGCTGCATTCGACCAACGGGCGATGGGATCTCCTGGCCGAACTGCGCGCCGACACGCTGGAGGCGTTCGACAGGGTGCTCACCGCCATCCGTTCGATCCCGGGGATCTCGAGTAGCGAGACGAGCATCCTGCTGTCGACCTACAAGTTGTAGTCCGGCTGTGGCTGCGCAGCGTCGGGCCGCACCGCCAAGGCGCCGGCCAGCGCGCAGGCCGCCAGCGTCCACACGATCACCGCGCCCGAAGGCAAGTCGAACAAGGCCGACAGCGCGAGCCCGAGCGCATAGCCCGCCACGCCCATGCCATAGGCGACCTTGAAGCGCCGCGCGCCGCTCAGCCCGCGCGTGCCCAGCGCCGGAATGATCAGGCTCGAAAACACGAGATAGACGCCCACGAGTTGCACCGACGCCGTCACTGCGAGCGCGAAGGCAGCGTAGAAGCCGAACCGGCCGAGCCGCCCGACCCAGCCCATCCACAGTGCGAGCAACAGCGCGGCCGAGATTCCGCCCAGCCACAGCAACTGCGTCGTGTTGACCCACAGGATCTGCCCGACGAGCAGGTCCTTGAGGTGCTCGCCGCCGTGCGGATTGCTCGACAGCAGCAGGATGCCGGCGCAGGCCGCGAGGATGAACATCACGCCGATCAGCGCCTCTTGCTGTTGCGGCGCGCGGCGTTCGGTCCACGTCAGCAGCCATGCGCCGAGCAGTGCCGCGGAGACGGCGGCGAACTGCACCGCCACGCCGCCCTCGGGCATGCCGAGCGCATCGGCGGCGATCACGCCAAGACCTGCGATCTGCGCGATCGCGAGATCGATGAAGACGATGCCGCGGTCCAGCACCTGCATGCCGAGCGGCACGTGCGTCGCAAGCACGAGGAGCCCCGCGATCAGGGCGGGCCCGAGGATGCCCCAGTCGAGCGCGCTCCAGTTCACGACTTGGCTCCGGCGCCGAGAAGTCGCGCGAGCGTGTCGTCGAAGAGCCCGAAGAGATCTTTCGCGCCTTCCGTGCCGCCGACGGTGAAGGGGAGCTTGACGGCCGGAATGCCGGCGTTCTTGCTGAGCCAGTCGGAAGGTCGCGAGTCCTGGTAGGCGGCATAGACCACCATGCGCGCCGGCGCGCCCTTGAGCGTGGCCTGCACCTCCTGCAGGTGCGATGCCGTCGGCTCGACGCCGGGCTTGGGTTCGAGCACGGCCACCTCCTTCATCCCGAGCCAGTCATAGAGATAGACGAAGGCGTTGTGCTGCGAGACCACCGGCGCACCCTTGAGCGGTGCTGCCTGTGTGGACCAGCGCGTCATCGCCTGCTGCCAGCGCTGGGTGAAGTCGGCCTGCCGCTTGGCGTATTCGGCTGCGTTCGCCGGATCGACTTCCTGCAGGCGTTTGCCGAGCGCTGCGGCGACGAGCGCGATGTTGCGCGGATCTGTCTGGATGTGCGGATTGCCGGCCGCATGCACGTCGCCTTGCGAGCGGTCGACCTGCGTCGGCACTTCGAGCTTGCGCACGAAATCCGCCGCCGCGAAGTTGCCCGGCTGGCCGGGCTGGACCTTCGCGTTGCCCGACTGTTGCAGCAGCACGGGCAGCCAGCCGATCTCCAGTTCGGCGCCGGTACAGACCACGAGGTCGGCGCTGCGCGCACGAGAGATCAGGCTCGGCTTGGCCTGGATCTGGTGCGGGTCCTGAAGCGCATTGGTGGCGACCGACACATCGACCAGGCTGCCGCCGAGTTCCTGTGTCAGCGCGCCCCATTCGGGCTCGCAGGCAAAGACGCGGAGCGCCGCGTGGGACGGTGAGGCCAGCAGCATGAGCGGCGCAGCCAGCAATGCAAGAAGAGAGAGTGAAGAGCGCTTTTTCATGATGAGCTCCTGTGAAAGAAAGGTTGCCCCCGGAGAGGGGGTTGGCGAAGCGACACGAAGTGCGCGAAGCCTGGGGGTGATCAATAGCTATGCGCGCCATGGGCGCCGAGGCTCATCTGGTATTGCAGGAAGATCTGGTTGTCGGTGCGCCCCTGGGTCGCGCGGTCCTGTGCGAACTGCAGCCTGATGCGCGAGAACTCGCTGGGGTTGAAGTCGAGCATCACGGAGTTCTTGCGTGGCCGGTAGTCGGTGAAGAGCAAGGCGGACCCGAACCCGAAGTCCGGCGTTCCGGGGTCCAGCTGCTCCGTGCGAACGCCGATGCGCCAGCGCGGCATGAACTGGTAGACCCCCTGCACATACCAGCCCGATTGCGCCGCTCGGTAGTTGCCGAACGCGTCGAGATTGCCCACGTCATAGAGCAGGTTGCCGTTGCGCGTGCTGTGCAGGTATTCGCCCTGCAGCTTGAAGTTGGTTCGCGTGGCGTTTCCGTTGGGCGCCCACTTCCAGACGCCGTCGAGCACCCAGACGCGCGTGTCGCCGTTGAAGATGTCGTTCACCGATGCGCCGGCTGCGTTCGTTGCGACGAGCGCCTGGTTGCTGGCCTTGGCGTTCAGCACCGAGACGCCGGCGCGCCAGTTGCTGCTGTCGCCGATGTCGCCGCCCGTGTGCAGGCTCAACGCGGTCATTCCCGCGCCGTTGATGCTCGAATCGCTGCCCGGGAAAGTGAGACCGCGGCCGATTTCGGCATTGAGCTCCAGGTACTGGTCGATCGGTGCGATCCAGCTCAGTTGCATGCCGTCGTCGCCGTACTGGGTGCCCAGCATGGCCTGGTAGGCCAGCGGGGCGTCGACGAAGTCCCAGGTGTGGGAATGCTGCGGATTGAGGTAGCCGATGCTGGAGAAGAAGCGGCCCGCCTTGAGCGACAACCCGTTGTCGAGCGAAGTCGTCTGGACGAAGGCTTCCTCGATCGACACCGAGTTGTCGGGTTCCACCGCGATGTTGGCTGCGCCTCGCAGCCAGGGGTCGATGCTGGCCGAGAAGCCAAGTTCGGTTTCCGAGAGGCTGAAGCCGCGTGTGCCCGGCCCGATCTCGGCATTCGGCGGCAGGGGGAAGCCGGTGATCGAATACTTCGCCGGGTCTTGCGACGTGTTGGCGTAGCCGCCCGAGAGGATCAGCGACATCGCGGGGTTGAACGCATTGGCGCCTCCGCCGCCCGACGAGGCGACAGCCGGCGCGGCGGGTGCCGCCGGTGCTGGCAGTGCGGCCGGTGCGCTGGCAGGTGGCGCCGCGCTCGCTGTCGCCGGCGGTGCGCTCGCCGCGGCGGCGGTCGCATTCGCCGCCGCCGCTTCGGCCGCCTTGACGCGTTGTTCGAGTGCCTGCAGGCGCGTTTCATAGTCCGCGCGCATGGCTTTGATCTCCTGTCGAAGCGCGTCGACATCGGAGGATGAAGGGTCGGCCATCGCACCAAATGGCGTGGCCAGGACCAGCGCGAGGCTGATCCGGGAAAGGGTTCGCATGAAAAAGACGCTCCTCGCAAGGACGTTGGAAGGCGCCCGCCCGCTCGGGAAGCGGATCGGGCACGACGGTCAACGATCGATGGAAGGCGTCGGCGGAGCGCGGCTCTGGTAGATGCGCGTGGGCGATCCCGGCCACACGCCCGCGAAGGCGACGGCCGGAGCCTCGTGCCGCGCGGAAGGTTGAGCAAAGAGAACCGGTGTGCTGGGCAGCGCGCCGCCGTGGATGGCGGCTGCCGTCAGACAGAGGTCGCAATGGGCGGCGTCAGGCGCCTGCTTGTCGTGGAGGCCACCGCTTTCGGCGACCGCCTGCGCGGTGTGCGACACCGTGTGCCAATTCGCCGCCGCTTGCGCGATGGGAAGCAGCAGCGCGATCCACATCAGCCACGCGAGGTGGCGAGGCGGACGGGTGCGCGCGCGAAAGGTAGTCATGGCGAAGACCCGCATCTTAGCGAGTGGCGGGCGGGTCGCCAGCGCGACTACGGCTGAGAACGCCAGGGCATGCTGCGCAGACGTTCGCGCTTTTCTTCTTCATCGAAATGCACGATCGAAGGCTTGATCAGATCGCTGCGCGCCACGATGCCGATGAGCGTCATCGAGGCCGTATCCGCCACGACCGGAAGCCGTTCGAGCCGATGCCGGGCCATGCGCGTGGCCACCGTGCGGCAGTTCTCGCCGGGCAGCGCGAAGTGCAGCGTGGACCCATCGCACGCACCGCCCACCGTGGCGATGGGCATGTGCAGGCCGCGCGACACCAGCATGCCGCGATCGACGACGCCCTTCAGCGCGCCGCCGTCAAGCACCGGGAATGCCCGGTGTGCCTGCCCTGCGCCGAAATGCGTCGCCATGGCCTGGTCGACCGTCAATGCCGCATCGATCGTCACCACGTCGCGCGTCATCACTTCTTCCACGAAATGACGCTCCAGCGGATCGATGCCGTATTCGCGGTAGATGTGGTAGCCGCGCCGCGCGATCTTCTCGGTGAGGATCGAACGCGGCATCGTCAGCACCGTGAATCCATAGGCTACCGCCGAAGTCGCGAGCAGCGGCAGCAGGGCATTGCTGTCGTGCGTGAGGCCAAAGGCGAAGATCGTCGCCGTCAGCGGCGCGCGCATCACGCCGCCAAGCGTCGCGGCCATGCACACCAGGGGCCATAACATCGGGTCGTTGCCGGGCAGCACCTGGGCCAATCCGACGCCCAGGCCTGCGCCCATCATGAGCAGCGGCGCCAGCACGCCGCCCGAAGTGCCGGAGCCGAGCGCGATCACCCAGATCACCGCCTTGACGGCAAGCAGCGCCAGCACGACGCCGATGGCGAGGTGGTTGTGCAGCAGATCGCCGATCACGTCGTAGCCCACGCCCAGCGCACGCGGCTGCAGATAGCCGCCGATGCCCACGGCCACGCCACCGATCGCCGGCCACCACATCCAGTGGACCGGCAGCTTGCCGAAGAGGTCTTCGACCTTGTAGAGCGAGGTCGACAGGGCGATGGCCAGCAAGCCGCACATCAGTCCGGCGATGACGCAGGACATCATCGCCAGCGGACCGGGCGCGGCAGTCTGCAGCGGAAAGAGCGGGCCCGGATCCATCAGCAGCGGCCGCGTAAAGCCCGCCACCGCGCAGGCGACTGCCACGGGCAGCAAGCTGCGTGGGCGCAGTTCGAACAGCAGCAACTCGACCGCGAGCAGCACCGCCGCGACCGGCGTGCCGAACACGGCGGTCATTCCGGCAGTGGCGCCCGCCACCAGCAAAGCCTTGCGCTCTCCTGCTGTCAGGTGGAAGTACTGCGCGATCAGCGAGCCGATGGCGCCGCCGGTCATGATGATCGGCCCCTCGGCGCCGAACGGTCCGCCGCTGCCGATCACGATGCCTGACGAGATCGGCTTGAGCAGCGCGACCTTCGCCGACATCTTGCTCTTGCCGAACAGAATGGCTTCGATGGCTTCGGGAATGCCGTGGCCGCGGATCTTGTCGGAGCCGTAGCGCGCCATCAGGCCGACGATCAGCCCGCCGATCACCGGCACCGCGATGACCCAGGCGCCGAGCGTGTGCGTGGCCGGCGAGCGGTCGGCGATGGAAAAGGTCTGGAAGAAGAACAGGTTGGTGAAGAAGCGGATCAGGTCGAGCAGCACGAACGCCGCGACGGTGCCGAGCGCGCCGATCACCGCGGCCATGGCCGTGATTCTGAAAAGCCGGGTGTTGAGCGCGAAATCGCCGCGATGGCCGCCGTGGGTATGGCTCATGGTGCGCCCGGATGGTCGATCTGTGGAACCTGGAACACGCCCTTCAGGGACTTGAGTTCCGCCCGGTGCACGGCGGCGAGCCGCTGGAGCAGTTGCTCGCCTTGTTCGAGCAGGTGCACCTCGACTTGGCGGCGATCCGTCTCGCTGGGCCGGCGCTCGACCAGTTTCAGCGCCTCGCAGCGCGTGACCAGCGCCACCGCGCCGTGCGGCTGCAACTGGAGGCGCTCGGCGAGTTCACCCACTGATGCCCATCCGCGGCCCGGGAAGCCCTTGATGTGCAGCAGCATCAGGTACTGCTGCGGCGTGATGCCTTCGGCCTGTGCCGCGCGCTCGGAGAAGCGCTCGAAGCGGCGCATCTGGTAGCGAAATTCGGAGAGAGCTTCGAAGTCTTTCTTGATCAGTGGACGTGGGGGAGGCGACATCGGTTGCGGCGTAAAAAACCGCATTTATATCACAACGTGATATATATGGATCGCCTCCGGGGCTTCAGGACACGAAGGCCCCAGGCACTGGCGCTTCGCCGACGGCCTGGCGCAGCACGGCCCAGTGCATGGCCTCGTCGCCGAGGATGCTGGCGGCCGCCTTCGCCAGATCGCGCTCGCTGAAGAGCGGCACCGCGCCCAGGTAGGCACTGACCGCCCCTTGCTCGAGCTTGGCCGCGAACTTCAGCACGTCGGCCTGCGATTTCAGTTGGTCGACCGGAAAGTCGTACTTGGCCTTGGCCGCGACCGGCTGGCCGCCCAGTTTCGCGACGGTGCCGGCCAGCAAGGCGGCGTGTGCCCTGTGATGGCCCTGGAAGGTCACGGCGAGGTCGAGCACGGGCTTCTCCAGCAGCTTGCTGTCGGCGCCGAGCTGGTAGGCGGCGATGGCTTCGAGTTCTGCACCCAGCGCGGTGTTGAGGATCTGGACGTCGCTGCTGTCGGCACCGCCCGACTTGGCCGCCAGGGCGTCGTTGCCGGCCAGCAGCGCGACGGCGGTTCCCGACAACAGCAACCCCGATTGGCCGAGGAACAGGCGTCGCGCCGCGACGGGGGTGGGCATCTGGAGGAATGAGAGGAACGACATGGTGGGTTTCCTTCCGTGGGTGGGTTCAGTCGTGAGGGAGCCTGGCGAGGACGCCGGCCACGATGCGGTCGCATCGCGCGCCGTCGAACGAGAAGGCGTCGTCGACCGCCAGATCGATGTCGCGCGACAGGCATTCGCGCAACATGCCGCGTGCCCTGAGAAAACGCGTGCGCACCGTGGCCTCGGTCAGGTCGAGGACCACGGCCGTGTCCGCGACGCTCATTTCTTCCACCGCACGCAGCACGAACACTGTGCGGTAGGCGTCGGGCAGCCGGTCGATGCGGCGTTCGATCAGTTGACGGATTTCCTCACGCATGGCGACGCGCTCCGGCTGGTGGTCCGGGTCGCCGGGCACCTGTGACTCCATGGTCTCGCCCGTGGCGGACACCGCGGGGTCGAGGGGAATCACCAGTGCGCTTCGGCGGCGCAGTCGACCCAATGACTCGTTGATGACGATGCGCGCGAGCCAGGTCGAAAGCCGGGCGTCTTCCCGGAAGCTCCCGATCGCGCGCCAGGCGCGAAGGTAGGCCTCCTGCAAGGCGTCTTCCGTCTCGTCGTCGCTCTTGAGGATGCTGCGCGCCGTGCGGAACAGCAATTGGTTGTGGCGCCGCATGATGCATTCGAACGCGGCGGCATCGCCCCGGGAGGCGCGCGTCGCGAGTTCGAGGTCGGACGCCTGTTCCGGCGGCGGGGTTTGGGGGGTGGGGGCGGTAGAGGGCATGGCTTCCTTCGCCCATTAGATGGCACGCCCCCTTCGCACGTTTCAACTTTCTGGTCGAAGCGCCGCCGGCCATGTACATCCGCGCCGACTGTCGGCAATATCGCGCCTGTCGGCCGGGGTGCCGGCGCAACAGGAGAAGGCATGGATCGGGTCCCGTGCATGGCGTGCGCCATGGTGGTTCTTGTGCTCGCGACGGCGTTCGCGGGCCCGGGCATCGCCGCGACCAAGGCGGACCTGGAGCGCGAGGTCCAGCGCTTCAGTGTCGCGTGCGCCAAGAACGAGCTCTACGTCGATCTCTACGATTGCAAGTGTCTGACAGAGGGCTACAGGAAAGGGGTTCAGGCGGCCGATTCGACGCACCAGCGAAAGGCGATCGTGCGCGATATGAAGCTGCTGGAGTCGTGCCCCGCGCCGAAGCAGAGCATCTTCGGCTGGTTCAAGCGCGACTGCGTTTCGTCCTTTCAAAAGCAGGCCGATCGCACTCAGCGTTGCGAATGCGGTGCCGATCGTTTCTCGACGGCGTTCCGCGGCGCCCCGCCGGCGTCGCGGCGCGACCTCGACCTGATGAAAAAGTCGTCGCTGCAGGCCTGCGGCCTGCCTGGGAAATAGGAAATAAGCGAAATAAGCGCTACAGCTGCCGGCTGCGCGCCAGCGGCGGGTTCTGCGCAAAGTAGCGCTGGATGCCGCGCATGAGCGCATCCGCAAGGTCTTCCTGGTAGGCCGTGCTGCGCAGCTTGGCTTCTTCCTCGGGGTTGCTGATGAAGGCCGTCTCGACCAGCACGCTCGGGATGTCGGGCGCCTTGAGCACCGCGAAGCCGGCCTGCTCGACCTGACCCTTGTGGAGGCGGGCGCCGATGCCCCGGATCTCGCCGAGCATCGCGCCGCCGAGCTTGAGGCTGTCGTTGATCTGCGCCGTGGTGCTCATGTCGAGGATGGCGCGTTGCACCTGAACCTCATGGGAGCCCACGTTCACGCCGCCGACGCTGTCGGCCGAGTTTTCCTTGTTGGCGAGCCAGCGGGCAGCGCTGCTCGATGCGCCGCTCTGACTCAGCGCGAACACGCTCGCGCCGCGGGCGTCAGGCGTGGTGAACGCGTCGGCATGGATGCTCACGAACAGGTCGGCCTGCACGCGGCGCGCCTTCTGCACGCGCACGCCGAGCGGCACGAAGAAATCCGAGTCGCGCGTGAGAAATGCGCGCATGGGGTTGCCGTTGACGCTGCTCGCGTTGATGCGTTCGCGCAGCCGGTGCGCGATCTGCAGAACGATGTCTTTCTCGCGCGTGCCGTTCGATCCGGTCGCGCCAGGGTCTTCGCCGCCGTGGCCCGGATCGAGCGCGACGATGATGATGCGATCCGTCTGGTTCGCCGTGGCGCCACCGCGCGCGACGGTTGGCGGCGGCCCGCTTGCCACGGGCGGCACTTGCAGCGGCAGGCCGGCGCCCGCCGGTGGCCGATTGCCGGGTGCAGGAGAGGGCTGCGGCGGACGCGCTGCCTGCTGCGCCATCAGCTCGCCGAGCGGATCGGGTGCTTCCGCCGGCGGCGGAGCGCTTCGTGGCGCCGCGCCGGCAACGGCCGGCCCCTTGGAGGCTTCTCGCATGCGCTCGGCAATCAGCGCTTCGAGGGGATCGATGGCCTGCTGCGGATAGAGATCGAGCACAAGCCGGTCGCGGTACGCCGCCACGGGCGCCAGCGAAAACACCTGCGGCGCCACTGCTTGCTTGAGGTCGAAGACGATGCGCACCACGCTGGGCGCGAACTGTCCGACGCGCAGGCCGTTGATGTAGGGGTCGTCAGGCTTGATCTTGCCGACCAGCTCGCGCAGCGCCGGATTGAGATCGATGCCTTCGACGTCCACCGCCAGCCGGGGTGGATTGCCGACCACCAGTTGCTGCGACTTCAGGCGGCCATCCGATTCGATGGTGACGCGCGTGTAGTCTTCGGCGGGCCAGACGCGGACCGCCACGATCGTGGCGCCCCGGGCGATCTCCTGCACGCCGAGCAGCAGGGCGAGGCTGCCGCCTTGCAGCAGCGCGCGTCGCTTGAGTCCCTTTGGAGTCAATGCTGCGCTCATCGAGTTCGGCGCGGCGCTCATGCAGCGTCGGCCAGCAACCGGGTGCCGCGCGGTGTGTTGGCACGGAGGGTCACAGTGCGAGTGTCGTCGGTCATTGCTTCGATTTTAATAGCGAGGTCGGCAAGCGGGATGCGCCCCGCGGCGTTTTCTGGCCATTCGGCCAACTTGACGCCCGGACCGGCAAAGATGTCACGGAAGCCCGCGTCTTCCCATTCGCGCGGATCGCTGAAGCGGTAGAAGTCGAAATGGAAGATGGCGAGCCCGTCCGGCGCTTCGTGCGGTTCGACCACCGCATAGGTCGGACTCTTGATGCGACCTGTGATGCCCAGGGCGCGCAGCAGGTGGCGAACGAAGGTCGTCTTGCCGGCGCCCAGGTCGCCTTGCAGCGAAATGAAGGCGTCGCGCATGGCGGGCGATCGCGCCAGCGCGCGCGCCAATGCATCCGTATCGTCTTCGGTTCGCCAGACCCGTGTGGTGCTGTGCGTTTCTACAATCGGCAGGTGATCGGCAGCCATCAACTCGTGATTCGGATTCAGGCCTTGGCCCGGGAGCTGGGATTCTCCCAAATCGGGGTCGCGGGTGTCGATCTGTCGAGCGCCGAAGCGGGCTTGATGCAGTGGCTGGCCGAAGGTTTTCATGGCGACATGCACTACATGGCTGCCCACGGCACCCGGCGCGCGCGGCCGGCCGAGCTGGTGCCCGGCACCGTGTCGGTGATCACGGCGCGCATGGATTACTTGCCGCGCAAAACGCCAGACGACTGGCAGGCCGTGGAGTTCGCAAGGCTTCAACGGCCTGGCGAGGGCATCGTGTCGATGTATGCGCGAGGCCGCGACTATCACAAGGTGCTGCGCTCGCGTCTGTCGAAGCTCGCCGAGCGCATCGCGGAAGAAGTGGGGCCCTTCGGCCATCGCGCCTTCACCGATTCGGCCCCGGTGCTCGAAGCCGAGCTTGCATCGCGCAGCGGCCAGGGGTGGCGCGGCAAGCACACGCTGGTGCTCGACCGCGAGGCGGGCTCGATGTTCTTCCTGGGCGAGATCTATGTCGACATGGCGCTGCCGCCGAGCGCACCCGTCACGCCGCACTGCGGAAGCTGCAGTGCCTGCATCGACGTGTGCCCGACGCGGGCCATCATCGCGCCCTATCGGCTCGATGCGCGGCGCTGCATCTCCTACCTGACCATCGAGCACGCGGGGTCGATCCCGCTCGAACTTCGGCCGCTGATGGCCAACCGCATCTACGGTTGCGACGACTGCCAGCTGATCTGTCCGTGGAACAAGTTCGCGAAGAAGAGCACGTTGCCGGACTTCGATGCGAGGGACGGGCTCACCGGCTGCCAGCTGAGCGAGCTCTTCGCCTGGAGCGAGGAAGACTTTCTCCGCTACACCGAAGGCAGCCCGATCCGGCGCATCGGCCACGAGCGCTGGCTGCGCAACGTGGCCGTGGCGCTGGGCAATGCGCTGAGGGCCGGCGACGAAAGCGCTCGCGCCGCGTTGGCCACGCGCCGCACGCACCCGAGCGCACTGGTGCGCGAGCATGTCGAATGGGCGCTGGACGTCAGTGGCGGATGATGGCCGAGATCTGGGCAGTTCCGGCATCCATCGAGCGGATCGAACTCAACCGGAGCGATCCGTACTTCAACACCGGGTTGTTGAGCAGCTTCCCGTTGTAGTGGCCGTTGAAGCGCGCGTCCCGGCAACCGCTCACATCGAGATCGATCGACGCATTGATCGCTGAGATGTAGTCCGTGCTGGACCCCGTCATCATGCAGGCCGCATCGGGCACGCTGCCGCGCACGGCGCCATCGGCTTCGATCTGGAGCGTGCCCGGATAGACCGCCGGTGGCCCCAGTGCGCCGGTGTCCTGCTGCGCGACATAGAACAGGAAGGGTCCGTTCCAGGCGCCGCGGTAGTGCGTGTAGTCCTGCGCCTGCGCCATGCCTGCGAGCGAGGCTGCGGCGGCAACGGCCAGGAGGGAGGGACGCATCAGCGGATGTTAGCTGCTGATCAGCGCCAGCGCGAAGGGAAGACTTGCCACGCCGAGCACCGTCGACAACGTCACCAGTCCCGCGACGTACGGGCCGTTGTAGCCCATGCGTGCGGCCAGCACGTAGGCGCTCGACGCGGTCGGCACGGCCGAGAAGGTCATCAGAACGGCCGCCTGCGACGCATCGAGCTTCAGCACCGTCGACAAACTCCATCCAATCAGGGGCAGCGCCAGATGGCGGATGGCGAGCACCGACGCAGCCAGCACCTTGCCGCGCGCGAGCGTCGCGAACTGCATGCCTGCGCCCGCCGCCATCAGGCCCAGTGCAAGGGATGCTGCGCCAATGCGCGACAGCGTCGGCGCCAGCCAGGTCGGCACTGCGAGGCCCAGTACGTTGGCGATGAGGCCGGTCACCGTGGCGATGATCAGCGGGTTGCGCACCAGTTGCCGCGCCAAGCCGGTTTGCGCATGTCGCGCCATCGGCCACACGGCCGCGATGTTGAAGAGCGGCACGCACACGCCGATAAGCACGGCGATCATGAGCAGGCCCTCGGGCCCGCCGAGGCGTTCAGCCAGCGCGAGACAGATGAACGAGTTGAAGCGAAACGAAACCTGCGCGCTCGCCGCATGATCGCGACGGTCGATGTGCGAGCCGATCAGCGGCAGAAAGGGCAGGGCATACGCCAGCGCGATGCCGGAGAGCCCGACCCCTACACCTGCGGTGAGCAGGTTCGACGTGGCGCCGAAATCGAGAGGGCTGCGGATGATCGAATGAAACAGCAGCACCGGGAAGAGGAAGTAATACACCAGGCTTTCGACCTGGTCCCAGACACGGCGATCGAGTGCGGTGTAGCGGCACAACAGCCAGCCGCATGCGATGAGAGAGAAATCGGGGAAGAGCAGTTGCGCATAGTTCACCCGGTCGAGGATAACGGCGCGGGCCGTGGGTTATCCACGAAGCGGAGAGAGGAGCGAGCCGGTAGCATCGTGGCTTTCATCTCGTGGCTCAAGGAGGCCAATCAATGAACCGTCGTCAATGGAATGCGCTCGCCGGCGCTGCCTCGCTGCTCGCGTTCGCAACGTCCAGTTGGGCGCAGGGCTATCCGAACAAGCCCATCGAGTTGCAGGTCCCCTTCGCGCCCGGCGGCACCACCGACATCGTGGCGCGCGTGATTTCCGAGCCGCTGAGCAAGGCGCTCGGCCAGAGCGTGGTGGTCATCAATCGCGCAGGCGGAGGTGGCATCGTGGGCGCTGCGGAAACCGCGCGGGCCGCGCCCGACGGCTACAAGCTCGGCGTGGCGACCGTGTCGAGCACCGCGGCCAATCCGGCCATCAACCCGAAGACGCCTTACGACCCGATCAACGACTTCACGCCGATCGTCAACATCGCGGCCACGCCGAACATCATCGCGGTGAACCCGAGCTTCCCCGCGAAGAACTACGCAGAGTTCGTCGCCGAACTGAAGAAGAACCCGGGCAAGTATTCGTACGCCTCGTCAGGCACCGGCGGCATCGGCCACCTGCTGATGGAACTCTACAAGAGCCTCACCAACACCTACGTCACGCACATTCCCTATCGCGGCGCCGGGCCGGCGCTGAACGACGTCGTGGCCGGCCAGGTGCTGATCATGTTCGACAACATCCCATCGACCCTGCCCTTCATCAAGGCCGGCAAGCTGGTGCCGATCGTGGTGTCGGCGCCGCAGCGCCTGAAGGAACTGCCGAATGTGCCGACCTTCAAGGAAGTCGGCCTGGAGCCCGTGAACCGCATGGCCTACTACGGCATCCTGGGCCCGAAGGGCCTGCCGAAAGACGTGGTCGACAAGATCAATGCCGGCGTCAAGAAGTCGGTCGAAGACCCCGCCGTCCGCAAGCGCATCGAGGACACCGGCTCGCTCGTCGTGGCCAACACGCCCGAGCAGTTCGCCGAGCAGATCAAGGCCGAGTTCGCCATCTACAAGGACGTGGTCGTCAAGCAGAAGCTGCAGCTCGACTGAAGAGCATCTCCTCACTTCGGGCGATGCGCCCTGCAGGCTTTCGTGAAAGCATGCAGTGGCGCTCGGGAGCCTCTCTGGCGACCTTCGTTTGCTGGGCATCCACGGGCCGGGCCGCGGCAGCGCGGCATGGGGGAGTCCCAGGATGTCCGAAACACTCACTGTTCAGCCCGCCGTTCGGTCCACTGGCCAGCCCCACCGGCTGAATCTGCTGGTCGGGCTCTCTCCGCGAGCATTGCTCCGGGCCATGGGGCTCATCTCCGACAAGGACGCCAGCGCCAAGGAAGTCGCATCGACGCTCTACCGGTTCTTTCGATCCGCGCACGTGGTCGACCTCAAGCTGATGTTCACCTTGGGCCTGTCCGTACTGCTTGCCTGTCTGGTGTTTATCTTCGTGCAGGTCGTTGCGTCGTGCCTGCATCTCGACGCCCTCAAGGATCTGCTGCAGCCGCTTTCGAAGCTGTATGCGGGTTCGGTGCTCACGGTAGGCGGCGTCGTTATCGCCTGGGCCTATCGCGCCGCTTCCACCAGGCTCGGTGTCGTGGATCTGTTTGCCTGCGAGATCGGCACGCTTTGCAGGGTCGGCACGATTCTCGATGTCAGCACGCGCTACGTCGAAATGTACGAGCGCGCCAATGCCGGAAACTCCCCTGACATGCCCGTCAGCCGAACGGGCGACGGTGCATCGTCGTCGGGCTCCTACACCTTCGTCTCCGAAGAGCAGTACTTCCCGGTGTTCGACAACAACGCTCGGGACTTGCAATTGCTCGAGGCGAAGGTCGTCAACAACATCGTCGAGTTCTACACCTACATGAAGGCAATGCGCGACTTGATGCGGCGGCTCGCCCAACCGACGAAGGTCACGCCGGATGCCTGGAGGGAGTCGATCACCGACGTGGTCTATATGTTGTTCCTCGCGTACGAGAGCGCCAGGAAAGCCGTCAAGGATCTCGTCGAGTTCGAACCCGCCGAGGCCGAGCGAACCATGGTCATCCTCGTCACCGAGCTGAGGTGCTATGCCCTGTTGCTCAAGTGCTTCGACCACGACGATTTTCGATGCAAGCGCTTGCGGCTTCGCAAGTTCGACTACGACATTCTGGTCAAGGACCTGTGCAAGACCGTGCGCTCGCACAGCAGGGCCGAGAAGGATTGGTGGCAGGCCCAGGAGACGGTCGATGAATTGGAAAAGCGGTACGAGGAAGTGTTCGGCGAGAGGCCGGCGGCGGCGGCTTGACAGCCCCGGCGGCCGTGGCGCGCGTGATTCATCCGTCGGACCGACGGAGATCGGCCCCACTATGATCTCTCGATGGATGCAGTTCCTGTCGTTCAGCGCTCGCGGCGGTCATGATCGTTCGACCGCGTCCGCACTGGCTGCGCATGCTCTTCGTCTGGCGCGGGTCCGTGTTGCCGAGCATCGCAGTGCAACTCCTGGCGACCACTGCTTTCGCCGTTCTCGTGACCGTCCTGCACGGCCGCGTGTTTCAGTGGAAGATCCCGCTCAACTTCGTACCCTTTTCGCTCATTGGCCTGACGCTGGCCATCTTCCTGGGCTTTCGCAACAGCACGAGCTACGCGCGCTATTGGGAAGCGCGCACTTTATGGGGCGCCGTGCTCAATGAAACCAGATCGCTGCTGCGCCAGGCATTGACCTTGGCCGATCCGCCCTCGGAGGCTGGAGGACTCGCAGCGCGGCTGATCGCCTTCGTGCACGCGCTTCGTCATCAGTTACGCGGTACCGAGCCGACGCCGGATTTCGATCGTTTGCTTTCACCCGAAGATGCATCGCGCCTGGCGCCAGTACGCTACAAGCCGGCGATGCTGCTGCTGATGGCTGGCGAATGGCTGAGGGATCGACGCGCCAGCGGCCGCTTGCCGCCCGCGCTGATTCAGGCCATGGAAGTCCCGCTGGGCCGACTGACCGAAGCGCTGGGCGGGTGCGAACGCATCGCCGGCACGCCCATTCCCTTTACCTACGCGGTGATCATCCACCGGACGATCTACCTGTACTGCGTGCTGCTGCCCTTCGGGCTGGTCGACGCCATCGGGCCCATGACGCCGGTGGTCGTCGCCTTCATCGCCTATACGTTCTTCGCCCTCGAAGCGCTCGCGGCTGAAATCGAGGAGCCTTTCGGCACCGAGGCAAACGATCTGCCGCTGGACGCGATGTCGCGAATGATCGAGGCGACTCTCAGGGAAATGATGGGCGAGACGCCGCCCGAGCCGGAGGCAGTGCCGCAAGACTTCAACCTGACCTGATGCGCAGCCACTTGAAAGGATGGAATGCGATGAACGACAAGCCGGATGCAGCACCCGACAGCACGGCAGCGCGAGTCGCCTTGTGGCGCGCCCTGCATGTCGAGGCCGACCCATCGCCGCATGTGTTGGAAGACCAGGTCGGCCTGCAATTGCTGGCCCCGGACAAGGACTGGCGCAGCCGCGGGGACATGGACCCGCAGTTCACGCGTCCTTTCCGCGCCTCCATCGTGGCGCGTGCGCGCTTCATCGAGGATCTGGTCGTCGAACAGGCCGCCCGCGGGCTCGGGCAATACGTCATCCTCGGCGCCGGCCTCGACAGCTTCGCGCAGCGGAGGCCGGAGATCGCGTCGCGCCTGACAGTCTTCGAGGTCGACCCGCCCGGTCCTCAGGCATGGAAGCGTCAGCGCCTGGTCGAACTCGGCTACGGCATTCCGGAGTGGCTGCGCTTCGTTCCGGTCGACTTCGAGGCGGGAGAAGCCTGGCGCGACCGGCTTGTGACCGCCGGCTTCGACGAGAGCGAGCCGGCCATCGTGGTCTCCACCGGCGTCAGCATGTACCTGACCAAGGAGGCAAACGCGGCCGCGCTGCGCCAGGTCGCGACACTCGCCCCGGGATCGACGCTCGCCATGACCTTCCTGCTGCCGCTCGAAATGGCGGACCCGGAAGTGCGTCCCGGGCTTGAGATGGCGGAGAAGGGCGCGCGGGCAAGCGGGACGCCCTTCATCAGCTACTTCACCCCGCCGGAAATGCTGGCGCTGGCCCGCGAGGCCGGCTTCGCAGAAGCACGGCACGTCTCGGCGGCGGACCTGACCCTGCGCTACTTCTCGGGCAGGACCGATGGCTTGCGTCCGCCAAGCAATGCGGAGGAATTGCTGCTCGCAAATACGTAGCCGCCTACAGCCGATTCCCCGGATTCACAGCAGAATGACGGCATCGCGAAGGCGCTGCCTTGGAACCCGGCATTGCACACGCTGTCAAAAGCGGCTGGGACGGAGCACCGCCATCAGAAGGAAATGGACCGTGCATGAGCTGACATTCCGCACTCTGCTGTACCGCTACTTCTTTTTCGAGTGGCTCTTCCTGGACGTCACGCAGGGCAATCTCATCGAGCGCTCTGCGGCCCGGCGGCACAACCAGTCCCAGGCGCACTGGCTTCTCACATACATGTGGCGCTGGTTGTGGTGCGCGGTGCTGCTGTACGGTTTGGGCGGGGTTGTCGAAATCCTGCTTGGCGCGCCTGCGGTATCGGCACTGTTCTATGTGCCGAGCGCCTTGAGCGTGTCGGTGAATGCGGTGATCGGCGCGGCCTGGCTGGGGCTCAAGATCTTGTCCGAGCCTCTCTGAGAATCAGAAGTTGTAGGCTTTTTCGCCGTGGTCGGCGAGGTCGAGCCCTTGTTCCTGATCCTCGTCGCTGGAACGGATGCCGATCGTGTATTTCAGGATCGTCATGATCACGAAGGCCACGAACGCGGACCAGACCAGGGTGATGCCGATGTCTTGCAACTGCGCGATCATCTGCGCCCTGGCGTCGAAGTCGCCCACTTTGTTGGCCACGTAGTCGAAAACGCCGGTGCCTCCAAAGGCCGGATTGACGAACAGCCCGGTGCCCAGCGACCCCAGGATTCCGCCGATGCAGTGCACGCCGAAGGTGTCCAGCGCGTCGTCGTACTTCAGCCAGGCCTTGAGTTTCGTGACCGCGAAGAAGCAGACGATGCCCGCAATGCCGCATGTGACAAACGCGCCGACCGGACCCACATAGCCAGCCGCGGGCGTGATCGCCACCAGGCCCGCCACGATGCCGGAGCAGATTCCCAGCACGCTGGGCTTGCCCTTGACGAGCCATTCCGTCAGCGTCCAGGTGACGCCCGCGGTGGCGGTGCCGAACAAGGTGTTGAAGAACGCCATGCCCGCCGAACCCGTGGCCTCGAGCGCGGAACCGGCGTTGAAACCGAACCAGCCCATCCACAGCATGCCGGTGCCGATCGCCGTCATCATCATGCTGTGCGGCGCCATCGACACCCTGCCGTAGCCGGCGCGTCTGCCCAGGACCAGGGCACACACCAGCGCAGCGATTCCCGAGTTGACGTGCACCACGGTGCCGCCTGCAAAGTCCAGGGCGCCCAACTGGAAGATTTTTCCGGCATGGCTTTGGGCGGCCTCAGCCGCCGCCGCCGAGGTGTAGGCGTCCGGACCATCCCAGTACCACACCATGTGCGCGACCGGCAGATACGCGAAGGTGAACCAGAGGACGGAAAAAATGATCATCGCGGAGAACTTGAAGCGCTCCGCGAAGGCGCCGCAGATCAGGGCCACCGTGATGGCCGCGAAGGTGAGCTGGAACATGCAGTACACGGCGTCCGGCAGGTACTGACCCTTGCTGAAGGTCGCCGCCACCGCGGTGGACAGATCCTCGCCGCGCATGAACAGCTTGTCGAACGATCCGATGAATGGACTGGTGCCGGCGGTGAAGGCGAGGCTGTAGCCGTAGATGACCCACAGCACCGCAATCACGCAAAAGATGGCGAAACTCTGCATCACGGTGGACAGCGCGTTCTTGCTGCGCACCATGCCGGCGTAGAACAGCGCGAGCCCGGGGACGGTCATGAACAGCACGAATGCGGTGGAAGTCATCATCCACGCGACGTCGCCCTTGTTGCAGTCGAAGCCCTTGTCGCCGCATTTGGGTGAGGGCGCGGTGGCATCTGCGGTGGCTGGAGCGGCAAGCGCTGCAGTCGCGGCCGGCTTTGTGTCGGCCGGTGATGCCGCCGAGACCGCAGGCGTCGTGCCCGGCGCCGTGGTGGCTTTGTCTTCCGCCCAACTCGCGGTCGACAGCGCGAGCGCACCGATCAAGGCCAGCGATGCGAAGGCTTTTTTCATGATGAACACCCCCTAAAGAGAGTTCGCACCGCTTTCGGCTTGCTTTCTCCCACCCATGCGCCGATTTTTCGGTGGAATCGATGCTTGGCAGAGCATTTCCTGTGCCTGTCGTTGCGCAAGGTTTTTCGAGTGGCCGGCGTGCAAATGCACCGCAGAGGCGCGAAATAATCTCAACCGCTCCGTCATGGTGCGCGTGGCACTCCCATGGGTCGGCCCGAGGTCACGCACCGGGATGATGTGTCCGATTGCGACAATTCAAGACATTTCACCCAAAAGCCGAATAGTCGACGACAATACCCGCGCGTCGCGGTTCTCTTGAAGTCCGCGCGTGAACCGGTGATCGGTCAGTTTCGCGCCACAGCGCCTGTTTAGTTTGTTGTGATATTGGGACTCCATCGCTTTGTGTTATTGGTTTGAATTAGGAGTCCCTCCATGGGCAAGAAACTTTACGTAGGCAACCTCGCTTACTCCATCCGCGACAACGATCTCGAACAGGCTTTCAGCCAGTACGGCACGGTCGCCAGCGCCAAGGTCATGATGGAGCGCGACAGCGGCCGCTCCAAGGGCTTCGGCTTCGTCGAAATGAGCACCGACTCCGAAGCTCTCGCAGCCATCCAGGGCCTGCACGAGCAGTCGCTCGGCGGTCGCAACCTCACCGTCAATGAAGCCCGTCCCATGGAGCCCCGTTCGCCCGGCGGCTTCGGCGGCGGCGGCGGTGGTCGCAGCGGTGGCGGCGGCTACGGTGGTGGTGGTGGTGGTGGTGGCGGCGGCTACGGCGGCGGCAACCGCAGCGGCGGTGGTGGCGGTTACGGTGGCGGCGGTCGCGGCGGCTACTAAGCAGCGCGCACCGGCAACGGTAGAAAGGCTCCTTCGGGAGCCTTTTTGTTTTTCCCCCTCGATCTTTTGTTATCTTGCGCCGCATGACCGTGGCCAACGAAACGCCTGAAATCGACGACTTCATCGACGCCCTCTGGCTCGAAGACGGACTTTCCAAGAACACGCTGGCCGCCTATCGCCGCGATCTGGAGCTCTTCGCGAATTGGGTAGCGGCCGAGCGCGGCAAGACGCTGGATGCCGCGTTGGAGAACGATCTCCAGGCCTACATGGGCGCGCGCCTCTCCGACAAGGGCAAGGCGACCTCGGCCAACCGGCGCCTCACGGTGTTCAAGCGCTACTACCGCTGGGCGCTGCGCGAACAGCGCATTGCCGCCGATCCGAGCCTGCGGCTGGCGCCGGCGCGGCAGATGCCGCGCGCGATCAAGACCTTGTCGGAAAAGCAGGTTGACGACCTGCTGGCCACGCCGGACGTCGACACGCCGCTGGGCCTGCGAGACCGGGCCATGCTGGAACTGATGTACGCCAGCGGGCTGCGCGTGAGTGAACTGGTCGCGCTCAAGGTGTTCGAGATGAGCCTGAACGACGGCGTGCTGCGTGTGCTCGGCAAGGGCAGCAAGGAACGCCTGGTGCCTTTTGGTGGCGAGGCGCGGCGCTGGATCGAGCGCTATCTGCGCGAGTCGCGCCCGGCCATCCTCGACGGCCAGCAGACTTCCGACCTTTTCGTGACGAACCGTGGCGCCGGCATGACGCGGATGATGTTCTGGGTCATCGTGAAGAAAAACGCGCTGGCGGCGGGCATTCATGTGCCGTTGTCGCCGCACACGCTGCGCCACGCCTTTGCGACGCACCTGCTCAACCACGGTGCCGACCTGCGCGCGGTGCAGATGCTGCTCGGCCACGCGGACATCTCGACCACGACGATCTACACGCACGTCGCGCGCGAGCGGCTGAAGCAATTGCACGCCAAACATCATCCGCGCGGCTGAAGCGAGTTCGCCGATCGCTGGACAATCACATGACCGAGGAGTTGTATCGATGCCTTTGAATTTTTGCCGTCGCAGCGTGGTGGCGGCGCTGGGTCTTTCGTTGTTTGCCATGGCGGCGCAGCCGCAGGTCGTGCCGAAGACCGTCCGCCTCATCGTCGCGTATCCGGCCGGCGGGGTCAGCGACGTGGTCGCGCGCGCCTTGGCCGACAAGCTTGCGGCGCAGCTCGGCGTGACCTTCGTGGTCGAGAACAAGGCCGGCGCAAGCGGCACCATCGGCATGGATGCGGTCGCCAAGGCGGCGCCCGACGGCGCCACGCTGGGCTTTTCGGCGATCAGCCCGTTGGTGCTCAATCCGCACCTGGGCAAGTCGCCTTTCGATCCGATGAAAGACATTGCGCCGGTGGCGAGCGTCATGTATTCGCCCGTGGTGCTGCTGGCGACGCCGGCCACCGGGACGCGCGATTTCCGCACGCTGCTCGATGACGCGCGAGCGCGGCCCGGTGCCATTCGATGGGCGACGTCGGGCCAGGCTTCGCTGGGCCATGTCGTGCTGGAGCAGCTGCGTGCAGCGGCCAACATCGACGTCACGCACATTCCGTACAAGGGCGGCGGCCAGCAGCTGAACGACGCCATCGGCGGACAGTTCGAGATCCTTTCGACCAATGCGGGTGCGACGGTCTCTGCGCAGATTCAGGCGGGCAGGCTGCGTCCGCTGGCGGTGGCGGCACCGGCGCGCCTCGACAAGCTCCCGAAGGTGCCGACGCTGGCCGAACTGGGCTATCCCGCGGCCAACATGTCGTCGTTGTTCGGCGTCTTTGCGCCGGGCGGAACACCGTCGATCCTGATCGAGAAGTACAACGTCGAGATCAACAAGGCGCTGAACAGCCCCGACCTGCGCGCCAAGCTGCTGGCCACGGACAACGTGCCGACCGGCGGTCGCATCGAGGATTTCGCCGACGAGATCGCGAGCGAGTATGAGAGCAACGGCCGCATCGTGCGTGCTGCAGGCATCAAGGCAGACTAGACGCCCGTCACGCGACAATGATGCCCGCCTGCGTCGATCGAGGAACACACCATGGCCCAACTGACCCCCGCCACGCGGAACCTGTATCTGGAAGACCTGAAGCCGGGCGATCGCTTCGTCAGCGACGAGCATGTGCTGGACGAGGCGCAGATCATCGAGTTCGCAACGCGCTTCGACCCGCAACCCTTTCACCTGGACGCCGAAATCGCAAAGAGCACTTTCTTCCAGGGGCTCGCGGCGAGCGGCTGGCACACGGCGGCGATCACGATGCGGCTGCTCGTCACCAGCGGCATTCCACTCGCCAATGGCGTGATCGGGTCAGGCGGCGAGATCCAGTGGCCCAAGCCGACCCGGCCGGGCGACGTGCTGCGCGTCGAGAGCGAGGTGGTGGAGGTGATTCCCTCACGCTCGAAGCCGGAGCGGGGGTTGGTGGTGATGCGTTGCGAGACGAAGAATCAACACGGCGATGTGGTGCAGCGCCTCTCGCCGAAGTTGGTGGTGATGCGTCGGCCGACCTGAGGCGCTAAAGCGTCTCCGTTGGCGCGAAATCCAGCTCCACCTTCGCCCCGTTCGGGTCATGGCAGAACAACTGCCAGATTCCCGCGCCGGGCAGTTGCCGCAACTCGTATTTCGTGCCGCTCTGGTCGAAGCGGGCTTTCACCTCTTTCAGGCCGCGTGCCGTGAAGGCCATGTGGTCGATCACGCCCGCGCGTTGTGCCGGTGGCTGTCGGTCGAAGTAAAGGTGCAGCACGGCCTGCGGGGCCTCGCCATACAGCCACGCGCCATCGAAGCCCAGATCGGGTCGATGGCCGACCTTGAGACCCAGCAGCCCGGTATAGAAATCCAGCGTGGCCTTCGGGTCCTCTGCGATCACGGTGAAGTGGTTCATGCCGACGATCATTCGTTTCTCCTTGCAGGTGGATTCAGGGCAGCAGCACGAGCGCGCCGGTGGTGCTGCGCGATTCGAGCCGCGCATGTGCATCGGCCGCAGCGTCCAGACCGAAGCGCTCGATCGGCGGCAGTTTGATCGTGCCGTCGGCCAGCGCGCTCCAGACACGCTGCGCGCGCCGCGCGAGTTGGTCGTTGGTGGCGACGTAGTCGAACACCACCGGCCGCGAAAAGCTCAGCGACTTGGCGACCAGCGCATCGGGTGGCAGCGGAGACAGCGGCCCGCTGGCCTGGCCGAGGCTGATCCAGTGGCCGCGCCGCGCGAGTGCAGCAAGGTTCTCGTCGCGCGCGGCATCGCCCAGGCCGTCGATCACCACGTCGGCACCACCGCAGGCGCGTTGCACCGCATCGGCAAAGCGATTGTCGCGCGTCACGATCACGTGCTCGCAGCCGTGCTCGCGCGCGATGCGGGCTTTCTCTTCGGTCGACACGGTGCCCAACACGGTCGCACCCAGACGGCGCGCCCAGGCGCAGACGAGCAATCCGACGCCGCCGGCAGCCGCATGCACCAGCAGCCGAGTGCCCCTCTGCACGTGGCCCAGGTCGTGAAGCAGGTAGTCGGCCGTGATGCCTTTGAGAAGCAGCGCGGCGGCAACTTCGTCTTCGATCGCGGCCGGCAGCCGCACTGCCCAATCGGCAGGCACGCAGCGCACACCGCAGTAGGCGCCGGGCACGGGCCCGAGGTAGGCGACGCGATCGCCGGGCAGGACGCCCGTCACCTGCGGTCCGGTGTCGAGCACGCTGCCCGCGGCCTCCATGCCCGGCACGCCGGGCGCGCCGGATGAAACCGGCATGAGACCCGGTATCCAGCCGCGCCGCAGGTACACATCGAGGAAGTTCACGCCGACGGCGCGCTGCTGGATGCGAATCTCGCCCGCGCGCGGCGCCGCCACTTCGCTGGCTTGCGTGCGCAGCACCTCCGGACCGCCATAGCGCTCGACGGCGACACGGCGCGTGGGAAGCGGCAGGGCCGTCGGCATCGGCGCGCCGCCGGCCGGCCGCAGGTCGCCGCCCTGGCGCAGATGGCGGCGCAGGTTCTCGAAGCCGGCTTCGTAGACGTCCTCTGCGACCATGTCGCTCAGTTCGCGTTCCATGCCCGGCGGCGTCGAGAAGTTCGATGTCCAATGCCAGAAGGTGCGGTTGCCGTCGGTCACGCGCTTGAGCGTCAGCGTGGACACGTACCGCTGCAGCGGCACGGTCGCTTCGACGATGCAGTAGGTGCTCTTGTGTTCGGCGTCCGACAGCGTCAGCAATTGCTCGCGGATGCGGTTGCCGTCGCGCAGCGTGAAGCTGCGCACGCAACCCACTTGGTCGCTGCGCTCCTGCGCTTCGATGCGGCTCGCCTCCACCACGTCGTGCCAGTCGGCATGGCTGTTGAAGTCGCGCAGCACGGCCCATACGCGCTCGATGGGCGCGTCGATGATGGTCGAGCGAACCACGCGTTGAAGCATCTCAGCAATCCGCCGCGCTTGGTGCGACCCACGACGCATGCGACCGGCGCGGCCAAAGCCAGGAACCCCGCGGAACCGGCTTTGCCGGGCCGCTGGGGTTGCCCCCGGAGAGGGGGTGTCCGAGCCACACGAAGTGGGCGAGGCTGGGGGTGAGCTTCATCTCAGCGGCTCGTTCCAAAATGCCGTTTCAGCGCATCGAACCCGCCCTGGAAAACGCCGTTGCCGATCGTCTCAGTCAGTTCCCGCTCGCGACCTTCGTCGCATTCAAACTCGGCACTCCATTCGGCGAAGCACCGCGCGCCATCCGTCACCGGCGTGAGCTTGAGCGTGGCGATGTAGTTCGACACGCCCATCGGGCTTTCGAGGATCTCGTAAGTGCAGCTGTATTCGTAGTCGGAAAGCGCCAGC
This sequence comes from Variovorax sp. 10L426, assembly GCF_056395305.1. Lineage (NCBI taxonomy): Bacteria > Pseudomonadati > Pseudomonadota > Betaproteobacteria > Burkholderiales > Comamonadaceae > Variovorax > Variovorax sp. 10L426. The sequence continues at coordinate 119,843 of NZ_JBFTJF010000011.1, forward strand.
AGTCGCTCGCGAACGGCGCCGCCGTCACGCGTGTGGAGGTGCCGGATGCAGCCGACACGATCGGCAGGCTGGCTGTTCTCGATCCGGCAGTCCGCGATGCCCGGGTGCCACAGCGGCAGGCCGTTGAAATCGCGAATGCGCGACCAGACGCTGTCCGCGCTGGCGTCGATGACGCTCGACACGTAGATCTGCACCATGCGCTATTCCCTGTCCTTGGCCGGCACCGACGGAAGCGCGGCCCGTGCGCCGCTGACGTCGCCGACAAGGCGCTGGATGTCGCCGCCCTCGATGCCGATCTCGCGCAGCAACTGGTCGACCAGCGGCGCCTGCGCGCGGAAGCGCAGCGCCGAATTCACCAGCCCGTCCGCAAAGCCGCCGCCGTCGCCATTGCGTTCACCACCGCCCGACGAACCGCCGAGCCCATCCACGTGCAGGATCTTGATGCCCTCGATGCGCTCCATCGGCTTCACCGACTCGCGGATGATCGCCTCGGCCTTCTCGACCAGCTTCATGCGCAGCGCGGACATGCGCGCCTCGGGCGACAGCATGTTGTGAGCTTCGTTCATCATGCGCATCGCCTCAGCCTCGATCTCGGCGCGCACGCGCATCGCCATCGACTTGATCTTGTCGGCATCGGCATCGGCTTCGGCCTGGGCGCGCACGGCGGCGCCACGGTCGGCGCTCGCGTCCTTCTCGGCTTGCGCGGCGGTGGTCAGGCGCAGCGCGTCGCGCTCGGCGGCCTGCGCAGCGCCGATCAATTCGATCGCCTTCTTGCGCTCGGCCATTTCGACCTCGCGGGCGGTGAACACCCTTTCTTCTGCGGAGACGGCTTGCGCGCGTGCGTTTTCGGCTTCGGCCTGGGCCTCGCTCTGCGCCTTGCTCTCGCGCGCGATGGCGATGGCGCGTTGCTGCTCGGCGAGTTCGAGCGACAGGCGGCGCTCGATCTCGGCACCCTGGATTGCGCGCTCCTTGGCGATGCGTTCCTGCTCGATGGTCTGCTCGGAGCGGATGCGCGCTGCGTCGATGCTTTGCTTGGCCGTGATCTGCGCGCTTTCGGCATCCTGTTCGCGCTGTGCGCGCTCGACGGTGAGCTCCGCGCGTTGACGCGCGCGGGCGATCTCCACTTCGCGCTGCTGTGCCAGGCGGGCATGCTCGCCGACGCGGTCGATTTCGAGCGAGAGCTTTTCAGCCTCCAGGTTCTTGTTGCGGATCGCGATGAGCGTGTCCTGTTCGACGTCGTTGCGCTGCTTCTTGCGGTGCTCGATCTGCTCGGTCAGGCGCGTCAGACCTTCGGCGTCGAAGGCGTTGCTCGGATTGAAGAATTCCATGCCGGTCTGGTCGAGTTGCGTGAGCGATGCAGCTTCGAGTTCGAGCCCGTTCTTCGTCAGGTCTTCAGCCACCGATTCGCGCACGCGCTTCACATAGGCGCCACGCTTCTCGTGGAGTTCTTCCATCGTCATCTCGGCCGCGGCGGTGCGCAGCGCATCGACGAACTTGCCTTCGACCAGTTCCTTGAGTTGATCGGGCTCCATGGTGCGCAGGCCGAGCGTCTGGGCGGCGGCCGCGACGGCTTCAGGCTTGGCCGCCACGCGCACGTAGAACTCGGCGATCACGTCGACGCGCATGCGGTCCTTGGTGATGAGCGCCTTGTCGCGGCCGCGGCTGACTTCGAGCCGCAGCGTGTTCATGTTGACGGGAATCACGTCATGCACGATGGGCAGCACGAAAGCGCCGCCATCGAGCACCACCTTCTGCCCGCCCAGCCCCGTGCGCACGAAGGCCCGTTCCTTGGAGCTTCGCAGATAGAGCCAGTGCAGCAGCCAGACCGCGAGCGCGACGATGATCGCGACCACGATGAGGCCGAGGATGAAGTTGCCGAATTGAGCACCTGACATGGAAGTCGTCTCCTCTATTGCGTATCTCGTGTGATCTGGACGAAGCGGCGCGTCGTCTCGGTGAGCGCCGTTTCCGCAGGCAGCCGCTCCATCGAGCTGGCGCCGTAGAAGCCGTGGCAGTCCGGGCAGCGCGTGAGCACATAGCGCGCATCGTTCGGCGTGGCGATGGGGCCGCCGTGGCACAGCACGATGGCGTCGGGCTTCACGGACTTCACTGCGGCGCTCCACTCGTTGATGTGCGCCACGCAGCCATCGAGCGTGAGCGCGGTCTCGGCGCCGATCGCGCCGCCGGTGGTCAGGCCCATGTGGCAGACCACGATGTCGGCGCCGGCCTTGGCCATCGCGCGTGCATCGCTTTCGCTGAAGACGTAGGGCGTCGTCAGCAGATCGAGCGCGCGGGCCCGCTCGACCAGTTCCACCTCCAGTCCGTAGCCCATGCCGGTTTCCTCGAGGTTGGCGCGGAAGGTGCCGTCGATCAGGCCGACGGTCGGGAAGTTCTGGATGCCCGAGAAGCCGAGCGAAATCAGTCGCCGCAGGAACTCGTCCGGGATCATGAACGGGTCGGTGCCGTTCACGCCCGCGAGCACGGGCGTTTGCTTGACCACCGGCAGCACTTCGCGCGCCATCTCGCAGACGATCTCGTTCGCGTTGCCGTAGGCGAGCAGGCCGGCGAGCGAGCCGCGACCGGCCATGCGGTAGCGACCGGAGTTGTAGATCACGATCAGGTCGATGCCACCGGCTTCCTCGCACTTGGCCGAAAGGCCGGTGCCGGCGCCGCCGCCAATGATCGGCCGGCCGGCGGCGATCTTGGCGCGCAGGCGTTGCAGGAGCGTGGAGCGGTCGATGCGTGGCATGGGGGGTGCTCCTGGATTCAGGCGCGCAGCGCGCTGGTGGTCGGACGCGACACCTCGTGCCACGCGCCGGCCAGCGCATCGGCAAAGGCCTCGTCGTTGATGTGCAGCGGCAGCCGCAGGAGCTTGCGGTCGGCGCCGGTGCGGAATCCTTGTTCGATCGCGATGAACAGCGCGCGGTCGGCTTCGGGGTCGTGGAAGGGTTGGCCGGCCCGGTCGATCGCCGAAACGCCGCCTTCGGGAATGAGGAAGCGCACCGGCCCGCGCATCGCGTTGAGCTTGGCCGCGATGAATCCGCCGATCGCGCGGCATTCGTCCGGCGTGGTGCGCATCAGCGTCACCGTGGTGTTGTGTTTGTACAGCTTGCGGGCGCGGAAGCGCTCGGGCACGGTGTCCCAGGCGCCGAAGTTCACCATGTCGAGCGCGCCGCAGGAGCCCACGTAAGGCAGGGCGTGGCGCGCGAAGACATCCATGCGCGTCGGGCCGGCGGAGAGCACGCCGCCGACGATCTCGTCGGCGATCTCGGTGGTCGTGACGTCGATGACGCCGGCCAGCAGACCGGAGTCGGCGAGCTTTTCCATCGACTGCCCGCCGACGCCGGTGGCGTGGAAGACGAGGCAGTCGTAGCTGTCTTCCAGCCGCTTTGTCAGCATCTGCACGCAAGGCGTGGTGACGCCGAACATCGTGAGGCCGACTGCCGGCTTGCCGTCGGTCGAGACGATGGGCGGGTGAGCGATCATTCCGGCCAACGCGTTCGCCGCGTTGGCGAGCACGCGCTCGCTGATGCGGTTGATGCCCTGCACGTCCGTGACCGAATACATCATGCAGATGTCGCTCGGGCCCACGTAGGGGCGCGTGTCGCCGCTGGCCATGGTCGAGATCATCACCTTGGGCACGCCGATGGGCAACGCGCGCATGCCTTGCGTTGCCATCGAAGTGCCGCCGGATCCGCCCGCGGAAATGATCCCGCCGAGGTCGCGACGCGCTGGCACGAAAGCCTCGAAGGCGAGCGCCATCGCAGCCGTCGCGTTGCCGCGGTCGCTGCTGAAGACCGCCGACTCGCCCTGCGGATGGTGGCGCGCGACCTCTCGCGGATGCACGCTGGCGGGCGATGGCTTGCCGGACGTCGACAGATCGACCGTGACGACGCGCAGGCCGAGCCGCTCCAGGCATTGCCGCAGGAAGAACAGCTCGCGCCCCTTGGTGTCGAAGGTGCCGGCTACGTAGGCCGCGCGCACGCTGCTGGCGGCGACCGGGAAATCGAAGATCTGCGGTGCGGCAGGCGTCGCGGATGCGGCGGACGGTGCCGGTGGCGCAGTCGGTTGGCGCTCGATGTCGGCGACCGGCGCGGCCGTGCCGCCCGCGTTCCAGCGGTTGAAGCCGCGCACCGTGCGCGGCGCGAGGTCGTCGAGCGAGGGCGTGCCGTCGCCATGGGCGCGGCGCACCGTGAAGACTTGCGTGGCTTCGGCGGGGCCTTGCATCGCCTGGCCAACGCCTTCGGCGGGCTCTTCGTCGTGACCGTTGGAGCGCACGCCGAGCAGGCGCTCCTGCATGTCGACGTCGGCCGCCAGTTGCGCAGCGGGCATCTGCTGCGCGATGCGCCCGTTGACCATCACGCCGATGCGGTCGGCCACAGAGATGGCGACGCCGAGGTTCTGCTCGATCAGCAGCACGGCGATGCGGCCTTCTGCGGCGAGGTCGCGCAGGGACTGTGCCACCTGCTCGACGATCATCGGCGCCAGCCCTTCGGTGGGCTCGTCCATCACCAGCAGCTTCGGATTCAGGAGCAGGGCGCGGCCGATGGCCAGCATCTGCTGTTCGCCACCCGAGAGCTGCGCGCCGCCATGCCCGCGTCGTTCCGCAAGGCGCGGGAACATGGTGTAGACGCGGTCGACTTCCCGCCGCCGGCTGGCGACCAGCCGCAATGTTTCGTCCACCGACAGCGACGGCCAGACGCGCCGGCCTTGCGGCACATAGGCGATGCCGCGCCGCGTGATTTCGTTGGGAGCGAGGCCAAGGATCTCTTCGCCCGCGAGCCGGATGCTTCCACGCGCGGGCACCATGCCGGTGATCGCGTTGCACAGCGTGGTCTTGCCCATGCCGTTGCGGCCGACGATGCCGAGCACGCCGCGTTCGAGCGTCAGGCTCACACTCTGCAGCGCATGGGCATGGCCGTAGAACACGTCGAGACTGTCGATGGCGAGCACCGGCGCGTTGCTGCCGACGGTGTTGGCGCCGTCGTTCTCGCGGCTGTTGCGGAACCAGGCCATCAGTGACGGCTCCCCATGTAGATCGCCTGCACCTGGGCGTCGCCCTCGATCTCTGCCGGACTGCCGGTGCGCAGCGTGCGGCCGTTGTGCATCACGGTGACGCGGTCGACCACGCGCAGGGCGATCTCCAGGTCATGCTCGATCAGCACGAAGCTCATGTGCGCCGGCAGCGAGCGCAGCAGCGCGACGAGTTCCCGGCGCTCCCCAGGCGACAGGCCGGCAGCCGGCTCGTCGAACAGGATCAGCCGTGGCGCGCCGGCCAGCGCCATGCCGATTTCGAGTTGGCGTTGTTGCCCGTGCGCGAGATTGGCAACCTTTTCTTCTGCGATATGGGTCAGTCGCGTGCGCTCGAGCAAGTCTTGCGTCGCACGGGTCGAGGCATGCCCGTCGCGCGCCCGCAGAAAGCTGAAGCGCCCATTGGCGACGCCGCGCACCGCGAGGAAGAGGTTGTCGCGCACCGTCAACTCGCGGAACAGGAGCGAGGATTGGTACGTACGACGCAGCCCCTTGCGGATGCGCTCGTATGGCGGAAGGTCGGTGATGTCTTCGCCGAAGAAATGGATGCGACCGCCGGTGGGCGGAAAGTCGCCGGTGATCGCATTGAACAGCGTCGTCTTCCCGGCCCCATTGGAGCCGAGGATGGCGTATTTCTCGCCCGCTGCGACGGTGAGCGACACGTCGTCCACCGCGCGCAGCGCACCGAAGGCACGTGTCACCCCGACGAGCCGCAGGGCATCGCCCGACAACAACTGCGCGCCGGCGCCGGCATTCGCGGCGCCGCGCGAAGCGGCCGATCGGAGAGGGGTGATCGTGGCCATTCGGGGCTCAAGTCCTGCAGTCGGGCACGTCGCGAGTGCCCAGGCCCATCTTCTTGAAGTCGGCCTCCGGCAGTCCCAACGTCTGCGAGATGTCAGGCACTGTCTTCACCACCTTGTTGTAGAACGAGCCGTCCGGCGCCTTTGTCACTTCGGTGATGTAGGTGGTGCCCACGCCGTTGCGGTTGGCGTCGATCTTCACCACGCCCGCCGGGCCCTGGAAGTTGGTCTTCTGCAGCGCTTCGCGATAGGCCTTCTGGCCGTTCGACAGATCGCCCTTCACTGTATCCAGCGCGTCGAGCGTCGCCTTGGTGTTGATGTAGTAGAGGTAGGCGAAGAGCGACGGGCTCGGGAAGCCGTCCTTGAAGTTGGCCTTGTAGTCGGCGACGAATTTCTTCCACTCCGGCGTGTCGATCGAATCGGCCATCGGCCCCGCCGATGCGGTGCCCAGCAGCGACTCGCGGCGCTTGCCCTTGTAGTTGAGGACCGTCTGGTCCACCGTGATCGAGCCGCCGATCATCGGCTTGTCGCCGCCGGCCTGCTCGTACTGCGTGAGGAAATTCACCGCGTCGGAGCCGCCCAGCACTACCAGCAGGGCGTCGGCATCTTTCGGGATCTTCGCGATGACGGAGGCGTAGTCCTTGGTGCCCAGCGGCACCCAGGCCTTGTCGATCACCTTGCCGCCCTTGGCGCAATAGCTGGCCATGAAGCCCTGCACCTGCGAATACGGGAATCCGTAGTCCTCCGCGATCAGGAAGGTCTTCTTGTAGCCCTTGGAGAGCGCATGCTCGCCGAGGCCTACCATCCACTGCGCGCCCTCGGTGTTGAAGCGGTAGAAGTTCGGTGCCGGGTCCGAGAGCGTCGCCCCCTGCGCGCCCGAAGAGCCGTTGATGAAGGTGATGTTGGGCTGCGTCTTCGCGTAGTTCTTGACCGCGATGCCCTCGTCGCCCGACAGCGGGCCGATCATGATCTGGACCTTGTCCTGCTCGACCGCCTTGCGCGTGGCGTTCACGGCCTTGTCGGGGGTCGCGTCGGAAGAGACCTTCACGAACTCGATCTTCTTGCCGCCCGCCATGCCGTTCTTCTGCTTGAGCGCGAGGTCCGCGCCGCGCATGCTGTCCTGCCCGGGTGCCGCGAACGGCCCCTCCAGCGTGGCGAGGAGGCCGATCTTCAGGGTCTCCTGCGCGTAGGTGAACCCGGACACCGCAAGCAACGCCGCCGCGGCCACGATGCTGCGCCCGAACACTCTTCTGCCTTTGCTCATGTCTCGCTCCTGGTTGTCATTGATGAATGCGGCTCCGGCCGCGGTGGGTGAAAAGGCTCACCAGGCGTGTGCGGCTCTGCCACAAACCCAGAAGCCCGTCGGGGGAAAACAGGACGATCGCGAGGAAGACGCCGCCGATCACGAGGTTGAAGCGTTCGCGGTCGACGAGGTCGATGGCGAAGTTCTGCAGCAGCACGAACACGATCGCGCCGACGAAGGCGCCGACAGGATGCTTCATGCCGCCGAGCACGGCGATGATGAGGATGTTGATCATGGCGCCCGTGCCGATCGTGCCGGGCGAGATGCGGTTGTTGTACCAGACCATCAGCACGCCGCCGACCGCAGCCAGGAGACCCGCTACCGCATAGGCGGCGACGCGGTGCGCGGTGACGTTGTAGCCCAGTGCCTGCATGCGGCGTGGGTTGTCGCGAATGCCTTGCAGCGCGATGCCGAAGGGCGCGCGGATCAGATACTTCACCCAGAAGTAGCCGGCCAACGCGCACGCCAGCACGAGGAAGTAGAAGGGCACCGGCTCGCGAATGTCCAGCCCGAACACCGTCGGCGCCGCGAGCTTGCTGAAGCCCTGGAAGCCGTTGAACACCGTGTAGTTCTGCTGCGCCAGATAGAAGAACGCGACGCCGACCGCGAGCGTGATCATGATCGTGTAGATGCCTTCGGTGCGCACCGAAAGCCAGCCGACCGCCGCCGCGAAGATCGTGGCCAGCGCCACGGCCACCACCAGCGCCAGCCACCACGGCCAGCCCAGGCTGATGGCGATGTTGCTGCTGGTGCCGAAGATCGCAAGCATGTAGGCCGCGAAGCCCGCGACCGTCATCTGCGCGAGCGAGACCATGCCGCCGTATCCGCCCAGGAAGGTGAGCGACAGGGCGATCAGCCCGAGCGCGAGCGATTGCGCGCCGATCTGGTAGGTGAAGAACGGCGTAGCGACGAAGGGATAGATCAGCACGAAGGCCAGCACCACCACGTGCCGCCAATGCACCGCCCGCCAGGCGGAACGCCAGCGTTGCGATGGCGAACTGGTGGCTGTGCCCGCCTGTGTCGGCGTCGTCGCAATCGGATGAAGTCGCCCAGCCTCGACGCCGCGCCGCGCTACGCCGGCCGCCGCAGCCGAAGAGTTCATGGCCCGTCGCCACTGGGCTGCGCTCATGTATTCCTCCCCATCAGCCCGCGCGGTTTGAAGGCGAGGGCGACCACCATGATCACGAAGGTGAAAACCACGCTGTACGTCGGCGCATAGGCGAGGCCGAACTGCTCCGCCAGGCCGATGAGCATCGCGCCGATGGCCGCGCCCACCACGCTGCCCATGCCGCCGACGATCACCACCACCAGCGAGGCGAGGAGGTAGCGCGTGTCCTCGCCCGGCGAGACCGACAGCGCCGTGCCGCCGACCACGCCTGCCAGCCCCGCCAGTCCTGCGCCGATGGCGAAGGTTAGCGCGAAGACGCGCTGCACGTTCACACCGGACGCCGCGAGCATTCCGCGGTCATCGACGCCGGCACGGATCATCATCCCGATGCGCGTGCGCGCCAGCAGCAGCCACAGGCCGATGCCGATCACGATCGAGGCCAGCAGCACCATCAGCCGATAGGTCGGAAACTTGTTGACCAGCGGCAGCGTGGTGGAGCCGTAGATCCATGCCGGCGGGTCGAAGGTGTAGATCTCGGCACCCCATATCCAGAGCGCGATGTCCGCCATCACGATCGAGAGGCCGATCGTCACCAGCGTCTGACGCAGGTCCTGCCCCTGCATGTGCCGGAAGATCAGCACCTGCATCAGCAGCCCCAGCACCGCGGCCGAGAGAAATCCGGCGATCACCGCGAGCACCCAGGAGCCCGTGTGCTCGCCTACCATCCAGCCGATGTAGGCGCCGACGAGATAGAGCGAGCCGTGCGCCAGGTTGACGTTGCGCATCAGTCCGAAGACCAGGGTGAAGCCGCTCGCGACGAGGAAGTACAGCGAGGCCAGCGTGAGCCCGTTGAGCAGCGTCTTGAAGAAGAGCGGCGCGTTGTCCACGATGGCCCACACCGCGAACACCGCGATCGGCACGCCGAACACCAGCCACGGCACCCACTGCCTGCGTTTCATGCGGCGCGCTCCCAGAGGCGTTGCGCGCTGAACTCCGGCGCCTTGGCGAATTCGCCGTCCTTCATCACGGCCAGGATGCGCTTCGGGTCACGCAGGATCGAAAGATTGGCGAGCGGATCGCCATCCACCAGCAGCAGGTCGGCGAGGTAGCCGTCCTGGATCGTGCCGAGTTCGTTGCCGCGCATCATGATCTGGCCGCCGTAAAGCGTGGCGCAGCGGATCGCCTCCATCGGCGTGAAGCCGAGGTACTTGACGAAAAACTCCAGGTCGCGCGCGTTCTGGCAATGCGGCGTGAAGGCGAAGCCGTAATCACCGCCCGGGAGGATGCGCACGCCGCGCCGGTGCATGGCCTTGAGCGATTCGAGTGCGGCATCCCACTCGATCTGGTAACCCATCGCCGAAGCCTTCTCGTAGGTGATGCCGTAGGCCTCGGCCTCGTGCAGCATCGCGTAGAGGATCGCGATGCCCGGGGCGACGAAGACGCGGTCCTTCGCGGCCTCGAGCATGTCGAGCGTCTCCTCGTCGGTGAAGCTCGCGTGGTAGATCACATCGATGCCGTGCCGCAGTGCCTGCTTGACCGATGCCGCCGAGCGGGCGTGTGCCGTGCCGCGCTTGCCGCGCACGCGCACTTCGGTCATGGCCGCATCGACTTCCGCGTCGCTCATCCAGGTGGTTTCGGCCGGCGAGTCGGGCGTGAAGTTGTCGCCCGAGAGGTTGAGCTTGATCGAGTCGACGCCGTACTTGAGGAACATGCGCACCACCTTGCGCATGTCGTCCGCAGAGTTGACATTGACGCCGAAGCTGAACTCGGGGAAGGGCAGGTGCGGCAAGGTCTCGTCGCCCAGGCCGCCGGGCACCGTGATCTCCTGGCTGGCGGCCAGATAACGTGGCCCCGGGATCTGGCCCGCATTGATGGCATTGCGGATCACCACATCCAGCCGCGGCTTGGCGCACGCCGCGCCGACACAGGACGTGAACCCCGCCTGCAGATACCGGCCCGCCACCTTGGCGCACCACAACACGTGCTCTTCCAGCGGCATGCGCTGGATGGCCGAAAGCGTGGCCGCGTCGTTCCACGAAAAGTGCGTGTGCGCCTCGCACATGCCGGGCATCAGCGTGGCGCCGGCCGCGTCGACCACCATCGCACCGCTCGGCGCGATCGGCGCGGTGCTGCGGCCCACCTGGCGGATGCGATTGCCGCGCACCAGCACGCTGCCGGTGTAGGGGTTCTGCCCCGTGCCGTCGATGATTCGAACGTTAGTGAAGACGACGTCAGCCATGATCTTCTCCTGTGTTCACGCAGTTGCCCACCGGGTGGTGTGCGCGCGGCGCACGGGCGGGGCGCGATGGAATTCACCATCCTTCATCACGGCCAGGATGCGCGCCTTGTCCTGCAGCACCGTGATGTCCGCGAGCGGATCGCCGTCGATCAGGAGGATGTCGGCGAGATAGCCCTCGCGGATGTAGCCGAGCACCTTGCCCATGCGCATCATCGGCCCGCCCCAGGCGGTGGCCGAAAGCAACGCTTCCATGGTGCTCATGCCGACATACTTGACGAAGTACTCCAGGTCCTTCGCGTTGGTGCCGTGCGGTGTCCACGCAAAGCCGTAGTCACCGCCGGGCAGGATGCGGATGCCGCGCCGGCGCATCGCGCGCATGCTCTCGACGGCGGCGTCCAGCTCGCGGTGGTAGCCCATCTTGCGCGTGACTTCGGGCGTGAGGCCCCATTCGCTCGCGTGGTGGGAGGTGTTGATGAGCCATGCGAGTCCGGGTGCAATGAAGTGCTCGAACTTGTGCGCTTCGAGCATGTCGAGCGCTTCCTCGTCGGTGAAGCTCGCGTGGTAGATGACCTCGATGCCCTGCTTGACGCACTGCTTGATCGACCAGGTCGAGCGCGCATGCGCCGCGACCCGCTTGCCCCATGCCTTGGCCTCCTGCACGCAGACGGCGATCTCTTCCTCGGTGAACTGGCTCATCTCGCTGGGCATGCCGGTGATGGATTCGCCCGACAGGTTGATCTTGAGCGAATCGACGCCGTACTTGACGAACATGCGTACGCAGCGCCGCATCTCTTCTACGCCGCTGACCACCGCGCCGAAAGCGAACTCGGGCTGCGGCAGGTGCGGCTGCGTGGTGTCGCCGAGGCCGCCGGGCACGGTGATCTCCTGGCTGGCCGCGAGGTAGCGCGGGCCGATGATGGTGCCGTCGGCGATGGCGTTGCGGATCACCACGTCGAGCCGGGGCTTCGCGGCGGCGGCGCCGACGCAGCTGGTCCAGCCCATGTCCAGGTAGCGCTTGGCGACCTCCGCGCACCACAGGATATGTTCCTCCGGCGGCATGCGCTGGATCGCGTCGAGGCTGGGCTGGTCGTTCCAGGAGAAATGTGTGTGGGCCTCGACCATGCCCGGCATCAGGAAGGCCCCCGCGCCGTCGATCACGCGTGCGCCGGTGACGGGCGCGGACTGCACGCCGTAGCCGGTGCGCACGACGCGCGCGATGCGGTTGCCCTGCACCAGCACATCGCCGGTGAAGGGCGCTTCGCCGCCCCCATCGAAGATGCGCACATTGGTGAACATCACATCGGCCATGTTCAGGTCCTCGCTTGTGCGGCCAGGAAGTCACGCAACTCGCGCTGGCATTCGTCGGGGCGTTCGATGGGCGTCCAGTGGCCGCAGCGCGGCAGCACCACCACGCGCTTGCTTGCCGCGCGGTGAAGCCGGTCGGCCATCGCGCGGACGGACTGCGGCGGCGCGACGCCGTCTTCGTCGCCCGTCACCAGCAGCACGGGCGCTTCGATGCGGTCGACCGCCGCGGGCTGCGCGCCCGCCAGCGCTTCGCAACTGCGCGCGTAGGCTTCGCCTTCCTGCCGCATCAGGCTCTCGCGCACGAAAGCGACGGCAAGCGGGAGGCGCTGGCGCGTGTCGGCTGAAATGGCGGCCTGCAGCAATGCCTGCGTGATCTCCTGCATGCCGGCCGCGCCTTCTCGGGCCTTCGCGGCGCGCGCCTTCATGGCCGTGCGGGCGGCATCGGGTGGCGCGATCAGCGGGCCGAAGAGCGCGATGCTCGCCACCTGTTTCGGATGATCCGCCGCGATGTGCTGGCAGACGATGGTGCCCATCGAGTGCCCGATCCAGTGGGCGCGCGCCACATCGAGCCGCTCGCACACGCGAAGCAGCGTCTCGACGTAGCGCTCGATCGACAATTCGCCTTCGGCGCGCTGCGAACGCCCGCTGCCGGGCAGGTCCACGCGGATCACACGGTGCCGCGCCATCGCGGGCATCAGCGGCGTGAAGGTGTTGCCGCTGCCGCCGAGGCCGTGCACGCAGACGATGACCGGGCCTTCGCCTTCTTCTTCCACCGCGATGCGGTCGATCAGTTGGAATGCCATGGCCTACTCGAAGCGGTTCTCGATGACGCCCACGCCGTCGATCTCGACGCGCACCACGTCGCCCGACTTGAGCCAGCGCGGCGGATTCAGCCCCATGCCCACGCCGGCCGGCGTGCCCGTGGCGATCACGTCGCCCGGGTAGAGCGTGATGCCGCGCGAGCAGGTCTCGATCAGGGTAGGGATGTCGAAGATCATGTCCTTCGTCAGCCCGTCCTGTCGCGCTTCGCCGTTGACCCAGCCGCGCACGCGGGTCGCTCGGCCGTCGAGTTCGTCGGCGGTCACGATCCACGGACCCATCGGGCAGAAGTCGTCGAAGCTCTTGCCCAAGTCCCACTGCTGATGGCGCATCTGCACGTCGCGCGCGGTCACGTCGTTGACGATCGTGTAGCCGAACACGTAGTCCATGGCGCGCGACCGCGCGATGTCGCGCCCACCTCGACCGATGACGACTGCGAGTTCGGACTCGTAGTCGATCTGCACGGTGGTGGAAGGCGAGGGCAGCCGCACCGTGTCGCAAGGCCCGACCACGCATTCGCCGAGCTTGCCGAAGACGATCGGCCACGGATCGCTTGCAGGCATCGATTCCCGGAACACCGTGCCCGCAAGTTCTTGCGCATGCGCGCGGTAGTTGCGTCCGATGCAGAACAGACTGCGCAAGGGGCGCGGCAGCGGTGCGCGCAACGTGATCACGTCGACCGGCAAGCGCGTGCCCGATGCGGGCGGCAAGGTTTCGCCGCGCGCCAGTGCCTGAATGAGTGGGAGCACTCCCGCCGAAGCATCGCGCACCGCAAGAGGCGCGGCTTCCCGCCCGTCGGCAGAGATCGTGCCGACGTGCTCGCGTCCACCCCAACTCCAACTGGCCAAGCGCATGCCGTTGTCTCCGGGTTGCTCCGCGGTGCTTCGAGCCTTGCGCTCGTCGCCGCGAGATCAGGGAACCTGCGTTTTTTGAGACTTGCGTCTCAAATCGGGATCGATTCATCATACGATCCGTCCTCGGACACACACAAGCCACGTCAGGCCCCTCAGAACCCGTACAAACCCCATGGCTCGACTGAAGCACAAGCTGAGTGAACCCCCGGTGCCGCCGGAGGGCGGCGTCAAGGCGGCCACTTTCAAATTGCTGCTTGGCGCCGCCATGGACATCATCCAGCAGAGCGGCCACATTCCATCCGTCGCCGAAGCGGCGGCGCGGTCGAAGGTGTCGCGCGCCACCGCCTACCGCTACTTTCCGAGCCGCAGTGCGCTGGTGACGGCCGTGATCGACAGTTCACTCGGCCCCGTGAGAAAGCTGGCTTCCGACATCCCGAACGGGCGCGACCGCGTGCACGAGCTGTTCCTGCAGACCTTCCCGCGCTTCAAGGAATTCGAGGCGCAAATGCGGGCCGCGGCGCAACTGTCGCTGGAGCAATGGGGGCTGGAGCGCGCCGGCCTGCTGGAAGAAGAGCCCTACCGGCGCGGGCATCGCGTGCGCATCCTCGAACATGCGATCGCCCCCCTTGCGCCGCAGCTGCGTCCGGCCGCGAGAGACCGGCTGCATCACGCGCTGTCGGTTGTCTATGGCATCGAGCCCTACGTGATCCTGAAGGACATCTGGGGACTGCGTGACCGCGAGGTGGAGCGTACGGCGCTGTGGATGGCCGATGCGCTGATCGATGCGGCGCTGCGCGAGTCCGAGCAGGAGCCGCCGGCTCGTGCGGCGCGTGGCAATGGCGCGCGCCGGCCACAGGCGGTCGCGAAGCTCGCTGAAATTCCTGGCCGAAGTCCCGTCAAAAAAAAGTCGAAGTCGAAGTCGCAGCGCGGCGAAGCCCGAACTGGTGCATGACGTTCAACCGCCGGGCAGGCGATAGGTCAATTCGTAGAAGTGCTTGCCTTCCACGATATCGATCTTGAACTCGCCTTCGATACCGGCCAGCTCTTCGGTGCCGGAGTCCGGAACGACGGTCACGGACAGTGAGGGCGCGCCGCGGCGCATCGTGCCGGTGTGCTGCAAGACGAACGAGCCGCGCTTGTTTCCGAGAACCCCGGTGACTCGCTCGATGGCAACGTAGCCGGCCGAGCCCTTGGTGCTCGTCATGGCGCTGAGCATCTGCCCCTTCGTGGTTGCAACGAGATCGCCGGTGATCTGCTTGTCGAGGGTCATGCGGCCCAGCAGCTTGGGCTCGGAATCCTCGCTTTCGAATGGCAAAGGTTGGAGCGAGACCGTGAACGTGCCTTTTGCGACTTGGGTCATGGAGATTCCTTGGGTGGGTGAGCCGTCAGTGCGTTCAACTCTTCGTCGGTAAAGCCGGCCCGTACACGCGCCTCGATGTTGAAGGGCGGCTTGAGACGCGGCGCCTCGTGTCGGCGGTAGAGCACGCGGTAGTGCGAGATCGGATCGAGCCCTTCGCGTTCGCACAGCCAGCCGTACCAGTGGTTGCCGATCGCCACGTGGCCGATTTCGTCGCGCAGGATGATGTCGAGGATCGCGCAGGCATCCAGCGCGTCGGGCGTGTTGACACGGCGCAGCTTGGCCTGGATCAGTGGCGTCGCATCGAGTCCGCGGGCTTCGAGCGTGCGCGGCACCAGTGCCATGCGCGCGACGACATCGTCCTTCGTCTTCTCGCACATGTTCCAGAGGCCGTCATGGCCGGTGAAGTCGCCGTAGCTGTAGCCCATGCCGCGCAGGTGCGCGTGCAGCAGGGTGAAATGCCGGGCTTCCTCGTCGGCCACGCGCAGCCAGTCGCGGTAGTAGGCCTCGGGCATGCCGTCGTAACGCCAGGCGGCGTCGAGCGCGAGATTGATCGCGTTGAATTCGATGTGGCAGATCGAGTGGATCAGCGCGGCGCGCCCTTCAGGCGTGAAAGGCGATCGCTTCTCGACCGCGGTGGCCGATACGCGCAGGGGGCGCTCGGGGCGGCCGGGCACGCCAGTTTCATCGCCAGCCTGTCGAACCGGCACGGAGAGGGGGCGAGCATCGAGAACGTCGAGTTCGGCGAAGACGGCGCGCGTGGCCGCAACCTTCTCTTCAGGATCGGTCAGCCGCAGTGCGGCCAGGGCGCCAAGGCGAGGGTGCATCCCTACAATTCTAGTTTTTGACCTCTGGAGACACCGCGATGGCCCTGTATGAACTCGATGGCGTGGCGCCGCAGCTTGGCGAAGGCGCCTGGGTCGCCGACAGTGCGCAGGTGATCGGCAATGTCGTGCTGGCCGAGAACGCCAGCGTCTGGTTCGGCGCGGTGCTGCGTGGCGACACCGAAACGCTCAGCATCGGGCGGAACAGCAATGTGCAGGATCTCTCGGTGCTGCACGCCGACCACGGCTGCCCGCTGACCATCGGCGAAAACGTTACGGTGGGCCACCAGGTCATGCTGCACGGCTGCACGATCGGTGACAACTCGCTGGTCGGCATTCAGGCGGTGATCTTGAATAACGCGAAGATCGGCCGCAATTCGATCGTTGGCGCCGGCAGCGTCGTGACCGAGGGCAAGGAATTCCCCGACAACTCGCTCATCATCGGCTCGCCCGCCAAGGTGGTTCGCACGCTCGACGATGCGGCCGCCGCCAAGCTGCGGCAGAGCGCCGAGCACTATGTCGAAAATGCCCGTCGCTTCGCGAAGGGCCTGAAGAAAATCGCTTGAATGAAGCCCACTCCCACCTCTTCCCGCGTTTCCGAGACCAAGGCACCCGCGGAACCGGCTTTGCCGGGCCGCTGGGTGCGCCCCCTAGAGGGGGAGCGCCAAAGGCGCATGGGGGTGTAATGTCTGAACTCCACAAGTTCCTGTTCGATGGCCTGCCGGTGCGCGGGATGATCGTGCGCCTGACGGACGCCTGGCAGGAAGTGCTGGCGCGGCGCGCGTCCAATACGGCGACCGGCGCCTATCCGAAGCCGGTGGCCGAACTGCTCGGCGAGATGACGGCCGCCGCCACGCTGATGCAGGCCAACATCAAGTTCAATGGCGCGCTGATTCTTCAGATCTTCGGTGACGGCCCGGTCAAGATCGCGGTCGCCGAGGTCAAGCCCGATCTCAGCCTGCGCGCCACCGCCAAGGTGACCGGCGAACTGCCGGCCGACGCGCGGCTGCCCGACATGGTCAACGTGCACAGCAAAGGGAGCTGCGCGATCACGCTCGATCCCAAGGACAAACTCCCCGGGCAGCAGCCATACCAGGGTGTGGTGCCGCTGGTCGGCGACCACGGAGAAAAGCTTCAACGGCTCAGCGACGTGCTCCAGCACTACATGTTGCAGAGCGAACAACTCGACACCACGCTGGTGCTGGCGGCGGACGACAAGGTCGCCGCGGGCCTGCTGATCCAGCGCCTGCCGGTCAAGGGCGAGGCCAACCTCGAAGGCACCGCCAAGGGCGACCACGTCCAGGTCCAGCAAGACCAGATCGGTCACAACGAGGACTACAACCGCATCTCGATCCTGGCGTCGAGTCTCACGCGCGACGAACTGCTCGCGCTTGACGTCGACACCATCCTGCGCCGCCTGTTCTGGGAAGAAAAGGTGCTGCGCTTCGAGCCGCAATCCGGCATGCTGGGGCCGCACTTCGCATGCACCTGCGGACGCGGACGGGTGGAGGGAATGATCCGTGGGCTCGGTCAGGAAGAGGCCGAGAGCATCCTCGCGGAGCGCGGCGACATCGAGGTCGGGTGCGACTTCTGCGGCAAGCAATACCGCTTCGACGCGGTCGATGCCGCGCAGATCTTCACGGCGCCGGGTGATCAGATGCCCGGCACGGCGCTGGTCCAGTAGCGACGCGGATCAGTCGCGCGGCGAACTCTCGAATCCGCTGAACCGGATGTCGGGCGCGCTGGTGTTGTGACGCGAGGGAATCGTTCGTCCGAAGCGGACCTGCGCCGCCTCCAGCGTCGTGACCTGCTGCAGTGGTGTCGTCTGCGGATCGGCCGCTCGTGTCGCCTGCCATTCAAGGTCGCTGACGTCAGCGTTGTCCTTCGTCACATACATCGAGCGCAGCACGGCGAAGGGCCGGGTGCCTTGCGTTGGGGGATGGAGCGCCACGTCGAGCGCCGTGCGTTTCTGGCTGATTTCGGCAACCTTGACCAACGCGCTTCCGCCGTCGGCAAAGCGCAGGCGGATTGATAGCGGCTGCGGCTGGATCGTGATCGACCTGATGTTCACCACCGGTCGGCCGTCGTGTTCCACCGGCCCCATCAGGAAGGACGATCCGTACACACCGTCGCCGAAACGTGGCAGCGGTAGCGGCTTGAGGCGCCAGTACCCGTCGGCGGGGTAGAGCACCAGCGCCTCCATCGGCTTCTTGCCCTTCGCCTTGGCGAAGATCTGGACCAGGTGGAAGTCGTTGCCCGAACGCGCGCCGACCCTGACCGGAACCCGGTTGGGCCGCCAGAAGGTCGGCAGCGTCATGCCGACGATCGTCCATTGCTTGTCGTCGTGGAGCACGACGCGACGCTGCTTGAAGGCGTATGCCGGGTCCGTAGGGTGGGCGCCGCCGTCGAAGTTGCAGCCGGAGAAGTCGGGTGCCGTGATATCGCCCTTGATCGATTCGATGTAGGTGGGCTGAAGTGCTTCGACGTGGAATCGCCGGATGCCTTCACCCCGGAGGATCAGGGAGACGTTGTCTTCCTCGGCACAGGCCGTGGGGCGTGTCTGGTTCTCGACGATGACAGTGGCCGGCGCCGCCGAAGCGGTCGCAAAGGAGAAGGCCAGCACGGCAAGGCAGGCCGCAGCGAAGGCTCTGTCGTGGAACGAACTTGCCATCTGTCTAGGGTCGCTTGGCCAGGAGATCGCGAAAAAGACGGTGCTCGCACGCGGGATCGGAGCATTTGTCGCAGGGCCAGAACCACGGCCGCTCGCCGTTGGCCGAGCGACCCGAACTGGACGAGACGCCGGCCGATTCGGCGCGGGCGTTGATCGCGTTCCATGCACTGGCGAGACGCTCCGGGCCGTGGCCGTGTATCACTGCATACGGCGATCCGGCGCGGGAGAGGGCTGCCCGCACCAAGGCATCGGCGCTTTGCGCCCGCTCGCTCGATACCGGGTCGGCGCCTTGCGGCAGATCGAGCGCCATCAGCAGCGTGATCGCGTAGCCCCGGTGCGCGGCCAATGCCAGTTCATACAGGGAAGTCTCGCCAGAGCCGATTTCGCCTTCGACCGCGGCGATCAGTGCGGTGGTGTCCGCGACGACAACGCCCCGTTCGGCTGCCGATGCGATACGGAGCGTCTGTTCGGCGGCCATCTCGGCCCGCTCGACGGCATTCAGATCGCGCGCGAGACGCGTTTGCCATTCGCTCAAGACATCCGGCATCAGCTCGGCCGCAATGCTCCGTTGCACGAGGCGCGCGGTGAGCGCATTCGCAAGTTGAGTCTTTCCGGTGCCCTCGGCGCCCAGCACCGCGATGACACAGCCAACGGGGAGAGCGGGCGTCACGTCACGTTCCCGCAAGCGTTGAAGTCATTCAGTGCGTGATCTGCACGAACACTTCGTTGGGCTTGACCATGCCCAGCTCCTGCCGGGCGCGTTCCTCGACCATTTCCAGCCCTTCCTTGAGATCGTTGACCTCGTTGGCCAGCCGCTCGTTGGCCAGCGCGGCACGCGCGTTGGCCTCTTTCTGCTGGGTCAGCTTTTCTTGCAGTTGCGCCACGTCGCGCACGCTGCCGCGCCCGGTCCAAAGCTGCCACTGAACAATCAGCAGCAACAGGACCAGGATGATCGGAACAATGACGCGAGAGCGCATGGCGCCTGATCCGCCGGATCAGCGCAGGTTGTAGAAGGCGGAGAGGCCGGGGTAGGACGCCACATCGCCGAGGTCTTCCTCGATGCGCAGGAGCTGGTTGTACTTGGCAATGCGGTCCGAGCGGGACAGCGAACCGGTCTTGATCTGGCCGGCGTTGGTGCCGACCGCGATGTCCGCGATGGTGCTGTCTTCGGTCTCGCCCGAGCGGTGGCTGATCACGGCGGTGTAGCCCGCGCGCTTGGCCATCTCGATGGCGGCGAAGGTTTCGGTCAGCGTGCCGATCTGGTTGATCTTGATCAGGATCGAGTTGGCGATGCCCTTGTCGATGCCTTCCTGGAGGATCTTCGTGTTGGTCACGAAGAGGTCGTCGCCGACCAGCTGCACGCGCTTGCCGAGGCGCTCGGTCAGGTGCTTCCAGCCGTCCCAGTCGCCTTCGTGCATGCCGTCTTCGATGCTGATGATCGGGTACTTGTCGACCCAGCTTGCCAGCATGTCGGTCCAGCTTTCAGCCGTGAGGCTGAGGTTTTCGCCGGAGAGAATGTACTTGCCGTCCTTGTAGAACTCGCTGGCGGCGCAGTCCAGGCCCAGGGCGATCTGTTCACCGGCGGTGTAGCCGGCCTTGTCGATGGCTTCGAGGATGAGCTGGATCGCGGCTTCATGGCTTTCGACGCTGGGCGCGAATCCGCCTTCGTCGCCCACGGCCGTGCTGATGCCGCGGTCGCCGAGGATCTTCTTGAGTGCATGGAACACTTCGGCGCCGTAGCGCACGGCCTCGCGGAAGCTTTTCGCGCCCACGGGGATGATCATGAACTCTTGCAGATCGAGGCTGTTGTTGGCGTGCGCGCCACCGTTGATGACGTTCATCATCGGCACCGGCAGCTGCATGCCGCCCATGCCGCCGAAGTAGCGGTAGAGCGGCAGGCCCGACTCTTCGGCCGCGGCGCGGGCTACGGCCATCGACACGGCCAGCGTTGCGTTCGCACCCAGGCGGCCCTTGTTGTCGGTGCCGTCGAGGTCGTTCAGCGTGCGGTCCAGGAAGGCCTGTTCGCTGGCGTCGAGGCCGAGCACCGATTCGGAAATCTCGGTGTTGATGTTCTCGACGGCCTTGAGCACGCCTTTGCCGAGATAGCGGTTCTTGTCGCCGTCGCGCAGTTCGATCGCTTCACGCGAACCGGTCGATGCGCCTGAAGGCACGGCCGCGCGGCCCATGGTGCCCGATTCGAGCAGCACGTCGCACTCGACGGTGGGGTTGCCGCGGCTGTCGAGGATCTCGCGCCCGACGATGTCTACGATTGCACTCATCTTTTCTCTTTCTCCAGGATCAAATACCTTCGACGACGATCATTCGCATGATCGCGGCGCCCTGGCGCGCGGCGCGCGCCTTGCTGTATTCGGGCGAATCATTGAATTTCTTCGCGGCCTCGACGTTCGGAAACTTGAGGATCACGATGCGCTCGGGATGCCAGTCGCCCTCCAGCACCTCGACCTTGCCGCCACGCACGCAGACCTCGGCGCCGTGCGCCTTCATGGCTTCCGAGGACCACTTCTTGTACTCTTCGTACTGCGTCGGATTCGTGACTTGGACGTTGGCGATGATGTAGGCGCTGCTCATGCTTGAAAAGTATCCTCCAGGAATGCGCTCTTCTTGGTGACAGCATCGAGCGCCACCAGCGTTTCAAGCAGCGCCTTCATGTGCTTGAGCGGCACCGCATTGGGTCCGTCGCTCAGCGCTTTGGCCGGGTCAGGATGGGTTTCCATGAACAGGCCCGCGACGCCGACCGCGACCGCGGCGCGCGACAGCACAGGCACCATCTCGCGCTGGCCGCCCGAGCTCGTGCCCTGGCCGCCCGGCAACTGCACCGAGTGCGTGGCATCGAAGACCACCGGCGCGCCGGTCTCGCGCATGATCGCGAGCGAGCGCATGTCGGAGACCAGGTTGTTGTAGCCAAAGCTCGCGCCGCGTTCGCAGGCCATGAAGAGGTCTTCGGGCAGGCCCTTTTCCTTAGCTGCGGCGCGCGCCTTGTCGATCACGTTCTTCATGTCGTGCGGCGCGAGGAATTGGCCCTTCTTGATGTTCACCGGCTTGCCTGACTGCGCCGCGGCGCGGATGAAGTCGGTTTGCCGGCACAGGAAGGCGGGGGTCTGCAGAACGTCGACCACTTCGGCAGCGGCGGTGATGTCGTCCTCGGTGTGCACGTCGGTCAACACCGGCAGGCCCAGCTCGCGCTTGACCTTCGCCAGGATTTCGAGGCCGCGGTCACGGCCAGGACCGCGAAAGCTGGTGCCCGACGACCGGTTGGCCTTGTCGAAGCTGCTCTTGAAGATGAAGGGGATGCCCAGCGACGAGGTGATTTCCTTGAGCGTGCCGGCGGTGTCCATCTGAAGCTGCTCGGACTCGACCACGCACGGACCCGCGATCAGGAAAAATGGCTTGTTCAGCCCAATGTCGAATCCGCAAAGTCTCATAGAACCCCCACGCTTGCCACTTCGTGTGCTGCGCTGCCCCCCGGGGGGGCCTTCGCGCCTTCGGGCGGCCGTGCGGCGCTCATGCCACCACCTTCAAAGCCTTCTTGTCCGCGTTCTGGTGCTCCAGCGCGGCCTTGATGAATGCGTTGAACAACGGATGACCGCCCCAGGGCGTGGACTTGAATTCGGGGTGAAATTGCACGCCCATGAACCACGGATGCACGCCTTGCGGCAATTCGACGATTTCAGTCAGGTGCTCGCGCTGCGTGAGCGCCGAGATCACCAGTCCGGCACGGCGCAGTTCGTCGAGGTAGTTGACGTTGGCTTCGTAGCGATGACGGTGCCGCTCGGTCACCACGTCGCCGTAGATGCTGTGGGCCAAGGTGCCGGGCGCCACGTCGGAGCTTTGCGCGCCGAGGCGCATCGTGCCGCCGAGGTCGGACTTCTCACTGCGGACCTTGACGGTGCCGTCGGAGTCCTTCCATTCCGTGATCAGCGCGATCACGGGGCAGGGCGTCTCCGGTTCGAACTCGGTGCTGTTGGCGTTCTTGAGGCCGGCCACGTTGCGGGCGTACTCGATGGTTGCGACCTGCATGCCGAGGCAGATGCCCAGGTACGGAACCTTGGTTTCACGGGCGAAACGCGCAGCGGCAATCTTGCCTTCGACGCCGCGCTGGCCGAAGCCGCCGGGCACCAGGATCGCGTCGTACTTGGCGAGCCGGGCGACGTCCTGCGGGGTGATGGTCTCGGAGTCGACGTAGTCGATCTTCACGCGGGCATGGTTCTTCATGCCGGCGTGGCGCAGTGCCTCGTTCAGCGACTTGTAGCTGTCGGAGAGGTCGACGTACTTGCCGACCATCGCGATGTTGACTTCCTTCTGCGGATGCTCGACTTCGTACACCAGGTCGTCCCAGCGCTTGAGCTTGGCCGGCGGGGTGTTGATGCGCAGCTTGTCGCAGATCAGGCCGTCCAGGCCCTGCTCGTGGAGCATGCGCGGCACCTTGTAGATGGTGTCCACGTCCCACATCGAGATCACGCCCCATTCGGGCACGTTCGAGAAGAGCGAGATCTTGGCGCGCTCGTCGTCCGGAATGGGCCGGTCGGCGCGGCACAGCAGCGCGTCGGCCTGGATGCCGATGGCGCGCAGTTCCTTGGCTGTGTGCTGGGTCGGCTTGGTCTTGAGTTCGCCGGCGGCGGCGATCCAGGGCACATAGCTCAGGTGCACGAAGGCCGAGTTGTTCGGGCCCATGCGCAGGCTCATCTGGCGCACGGCTTCGAGGAAAGGCAGGGATTCGATGTCGCCGACCGTGCCGCCGATTTCGACGATCGCGACGTCGACTTCGTGCGCCGTGCCGATGCCGGCGCCGCGCTTGACGTATTCCTGGATCTCGTTGGTGATGTGCGGAATCACCTGTACCGTCTTGCCGAGGTAGTCGCCGCGGCGCTCCTTTTCGAGCACGGTCTTGTAGATCTGGCCGGTGGTGAAGTTGTTGGCGCGCCGCATGCGCGTCGTGATGAAGCGCTCGTAGTGGCCGAGGTCGAGGTCGGTTTCTGCCCCGTCGTCGGTGACGAACACTTCGCCGTGCTGGAACGGCGACATCGTGCCCGGGTCGACGTTGATGTAGGGGTCGAGCTTGATGAGGGTGACTTGGAGGCCGCGCGATTCAAGCAGCGCGGCGAGCGAGGCGGAGGCGATTCCCTTGCCCAGGGAAGACACCACGCCACCGGTGACGAAGACGAATTTGGTCATGCCAGTTCCGGACGCAGATCCGGGAAGTGGGAAATGGGGATTGTAGAGGACGGCCACCCATTAAACTGCCGCGATGCAACAAGACCTCGCGGGCAAACACATCGTTCTGGGATTGACCGGCGGGATCGCCTGCTACAAGTCGGCCGAACTGTGCCGATTGCTCGTGAAGGCCGGCGCCTCGGTCCAGGTGGTCATGACCGAAGCGGCAACCCAGTTCATCACGCCCGTCACCATGCAGGCGCTGTCGGGGCGTCCGGTCTACATCTCACAGTGGGATGTGCGCGAGGACAACAACATGCCCCACATCAACCTGAGCCGCGACGCGGACGCCATTGTCCTGGCGCCGGCCAGCGCCGATTTCATCGCGCGGCTGGTGCAGGGGCGCTCCGACGAACTGCTGAGCCTGATGTGCCTCGCGCGTCCCGCCGATCGCGTGCCGCTGCTGATCGCCCCCGCGATGAATCGCGAGATGTGGGGCCATCCGGCAACGCAGCGCAACCTGCGGCAGGTCGATGCCGACGGCGCCCGGGTGCTGGGCGTCGGCAACGGCTGGCAGGCCTGCGGCGAAACCGGCGACGGCCGCATGCTGGAGGCCGAGCAGCTCTTCGAGGAAATCGTCGCGCAGTTCCAGCCCAAGGTGCTGGCGGGCCAGCACGTGGTCGTGACGGCCGGGCCGACCTTCGAGGCGCTCGACCCGATCCGCGGAATCACCAACCATTCGTCCGGCAAGATGGGCTTCGCCATCGCCCGCGCCGCGCGCGAGGCCGGCGCCGAGGTCACGCTGGTGGCCGGCCCGGTGCACCTGCCGACGCCGCGCGGCGTGCAGCGCGTCGACGTGAAGTCCGCGCAGGAGATGCTCGAAGCCACTCTGCGTTCGGTCGCAACCGCATCGGTCTTCGTCGCGACTGCCGCAGTGGCCGACTGGCGCCCGGCGTCGCACAGCGCGCAGAAGATCAAGAAGGACGGCAGCGGCAAACCGCCGGCGCTCCACTTCGTCGAAAACGAGGACATCCTGTTGACGGTCGCGCAGGGCGCGCGGGCAAAGGGCGGGGAATTGTTCTGCGTCGGCTTTGCAGCCGAAAGCGAAAACCTCGTCGAGCATGCGAAGGCCAAGCGAGAGCGCAAGGGCATTCCGCTGCTGGTCGGCAACATCGGCCCGCTGACCTTCGGGCAAGACCACAACAGCCTGCTGCTGGTCGATGCGAACGGCGTCCGCGAACTGCCCCACGCGCCCAAGCTCACGCTGGCGCGCGAACTGATGGCTGAAATCGCCGCGCGGCTGCCGGCTTTTGCCCGCGGCGCGGCCACGAAACAATGAATCCAACGCAATCCCAAAGGCAAATCCAGTGAAAGTCGACGTTCGTATCCTTGATCCCCGCATGCAGGACCAACTGCCGGCGTATGCAACGCCGGGCAGCGCCGGGCTCGACCTGCGGGCCTGCCTCGATGCGCCGATCACCCTGGAGCCGAATGGCTGGCAACTGGTGGGGACGGGCATCGCGATCCATCTCGCCGACCCCGGCTTTGCCGCGCTGATCCTTCCGCGCTCGGGCCTCGGCCACAAGCACGGCATCGTGCTCGGTAATCTGGTCGGCCTGATCGACAGCGACTACCAGGGCGAACTGAAGGTCAGCGCCTGGAACCGCAGCGATACGCCCTTCGTGCTGCAACCGATGGAGCGACTGGCCCAGTTGGTGATCGTTCCGGTCGTTCAGGCGCGGTTCAATGTGGTGGGCGAATTCCCGCCCAGCGAGCGCGGCGAAGGTGGCTACGGGTCGACCGGTAAGCATTGATTCGTGTGGCCTCCTGGTCGTTGTAGGCCCGCGCCCGCATTGTCAAGAATGGGTTTCTCACGCGTAAAGACAGGAACCCCGGTACACGCCGCCGCGTCGAAGGTTTCAACATGTGTCCGGTCATCGCGATCGCTGCCCGGGCGTTGAATCATGTGTGGGGCGCACGCCGATGGCGCCGTATTTTGAGGAAGCAATACATCATGAAAATCTCGACCCGTCTCCTGGCCGTCACCGCTTCGGTGTTCGCCATCTCCACCCTGACGGCCTGCGTGGCGCCGCAACCGGTCTATGAAACCGGGCGCTACCCCTATCAACCGCCACAACCGGTCGCCCAAGGACCCTACGTCGAATACGGTCGCGTGGCCAACATCGAAGTGATCCGCAGCCAATCGTCCGGTGCGCCCACTTCGGGTGGCGGCGCGATTGCCGGTGGCGTCGTCGGCGGCGTGCTGGGCAACCAGATCGGCAGCGGAAACGGCCGGGCGGCTGCTACCGCGCTGGGTGTGGTCGGCGGTGCGTTGCTGGGCAACAGCGTTGAGGCCAACAACAACAGACCTCGCGTGTATGAGAGCTACCGGGTGTCGGTCCAGACCGACAACGGCGGCTTCCGCGCTTTCGACGTGCCGTCGCCGGGTGATCTGCGCATCGGCGACCGCGTGCGCATCGACAACGGCCAGATTTCCCGCTACTGAGCGCCGCGGCCAGTTCATGAAAAAGCCGGGCATTGCCCGGCTTTTTCGTGCGCGTCTGGCCAGCCTTCAGTGCAGCAGATCGTTCCCCGGCGCCGTCGTCGGAATCTTGAAAAAGCCGGTACCCGCCGTGCCTCGCCCGACTTCTTCCTCGGTGGCTTCGCGCACCGATTTCACCGTCATGTCCAAGCGGATCGCGATGCCCGCCAGTGGATGATTGCCGTCCAGCACGAGGTGATCCGGATAGATCTCACTCACGGTGTAGAGGACGTCCTTGGGCATGTCGGGATTCACGCCGGCCGGCAACGCCGCACCGTCGAAGGTCATGCCTTCTTCCGTTCCTTCCGGGAAGAGCGTGCGGGGTTCGAGAAACAGCAACTGGTCATTGAAATCGCCGAAGGCCTGTTCGGGCTCCAACTGCAGTTGCACCTGGGCGCCTGGCTCATGGCCGAGCAGCGCGGCTTCGATCGCATCGAAGAGATCGTCACCACCGACCAGGAATTCGACCGGCTCGTCGAGGACGTCCAGCACTTCACCCAACGTGTCTTTCAGCGTCCAGGTCAGACCGACCACGCATTGTTCAGAGATTTCCATACGAGAATTCTCCCATGGAGATTGATCAACCCTTGCCCCTGCTCGGCGGCCTGAGCGCCCAGCAGTTCATGCGCCGTCATTGGCAGAAGAAGCCACTGCTGATCCGGCAAGCAGTGCCCGACATGGTGCCACCGATTGCACGGACGGAGCTGTTCGATTTGGCAGAGCTGGAGGACGTCGAGTCGCGCCTCATTCGCCACGGCAAGTCGGGATGGGCGCTTCGTCATGGTCCCTTTGCACGGCGCGCATTGCCGTCGTTGAAGCAGCCTGCCTGGACCCTGCTGGTGCAGGGTGTCGATCTGCATCACCAAGGTGTGCATGAATTGTTGCAACGGTTCCGATTTGTGCCCGATGCCCGGCTCGACGATCTGATGATCAGCTATGCGAGCGATGGCGGCGGCGTCGGTCCGCATTTCGACAGCTACGACGTGTTTCTCCTGCAGGCGCAGGGTCGCCGCCGCTGGTCGATCGGCCGCCAGCGCGACCTGCGCCTCCAGCCTGATGTCCCGCTGAAGATCCTTGCGCAGTTCGAGCCCGAGCAGACCTTCATCCTCGAGCCGGGCGACATGCTGTATCTGCCGCCACGCTATGCACACGACGGCGTTGCGGTCGGCGGCGATTGCGTGACCTACTCGATCGGCCTGCGTTCGCCGGCTGCCGCACCCTTGGGAGCGGACCTTCTGGCGCGTATCGCCGAGGCGCAGGCCGACGCCGTGCAAGACGCGGCCGCACAAGCCGCGGTTCACTATCGCGACCCCTCGCAGCCTGCGCTCGCAAATCCTGCGGCGATGCCGGCTGCGCTGCAGGCCTTCGCACGCGAAGCGGTCCTGGCAGTCATGCGCGACGGCGACGTGATCGATCGCGCGCTGGGCGAGTCCATGACAGAACCCAAGCCGACGGTCTGGTTCGACCAGGGCGAGCCACCCTCGGGCCTGAATGGCATTGCCCTGGATCGCCGCACCCGCATGCTGTACGACGCGCGGCATCTCTACATCAACGGCGAGAGCTTTCGCGCCTCCGGCCGCGATGCCAAGCTCATGCGCCGACTGGCGGACCAACGCATGCTCGGCGCCCGCGATCTCGCGACTGCGAGCGACGATGCACTGGCCCTGTTGAGCGACTGGTGCGAAGCGGGGTGGGCCCATGCCGAATGAAGAGGCGCCAAGCATCGAATTGCCCGAAGGCACGTTCGACGGGCGCAATGCGTTCGACATGCATCTGCGCGCTGCGATCGCCGCGGCAGCGCAGCAGAACTGGCGCGAACTCGTATGGAGCGATCCGGATTTCGAGGATTGGCCCTTGGGCGAGCGCTCGATCGTCGATGCGCTTCAGGCCTGGGCTGGAGCGGGACGCAGCCTTGTCCTGCTGGCCCGGAACTTCGATGTGTTTCAACGCCAGCACGCGCGTTTCGTTCATTGGCGCCGCATGTGGGGCCACATCATCGATTGCCGCGCTTGCGATGGACCCGGCCTTCCGCAGGTGCCGAGCGCCATCTGGACGCCTTCATGGTTTCTCCATCGGATCGATGTCGAGCACGTGAGAGGTGTGTGCGGCCGCAGTCCGGAAGGCCGGCGGGCGATTCGCGAGCGGATCGACGAGTGCCTTCGCCATGCGAAACCCGGGTTCCCGGCGTCCACGCTGGGCTTGTAAGCCAACGCCGCGAATCACGTCCTGAGACACATTCCTGCGGAGGGGCAGGTCTAGAATTTTCGAGACCTTCATCCAAAGGAGCTATGTAATGAAGAAGTCCCTATTGATCGGATCGCTGATTGCTGCCGCCGCACTGACGGCCTGCGGCAAAAAGGAGGAGGCCGTGGTTGCGCCGCCGCCTGCACCGGCGGCCGCCCCCGCGCCTGCGCCAGCGCCGGAACCATCCGCGGCGGCGCCTGCTGCCGATGCTGCATCCACGCCGGCACCCGGTGCTTCCGCTGCGCTCGATGCAGCCAACGCGGCGACCGAAGAAGCCAAGAAAAAGCAGGAAGAGGGAACTCCTCCGGCGAAGCCCTGAGGCGTGCCCGACCCGCAACGCCAAGGCCGCCCGTCGGGCGGCCTTTTTCACGCGTTCACAGGTCCAGCCAGGGCGAGCCTTCAGCGGCGGTGGCTGTCAGCATCTCTTGTTCGCTCGCACCCACCGCTTCAGCCATCACGCGCCGCACGACGTCAGGCTTGTTGTTCTGTTCGCTCAAGTGCGCGCCCAGCAGATGGCGAAGGCCGGGGTGACACACCGTGCGCGCGATGGCCGCCGCTGCTGTGTTCGACAAATGCCCGTAATTGCCACCGACGCGCAGCTTGAGAAAGGGCGGATACGCGGAGCCGGCCAGCATGTCGCTGTCATGGTTGAACTCGAGCAGAAGGGCGTCGAGATGCATGAGCCGGCCCAACACATGCGGCGTCGCATGACCCAAGTCGGTCAGGATGCCGAGGCTGCGTGCGCCATCGGTGCAACGCAGTTGCAGCGGTTCGCGCGCATCGTGCGGGACCGTAAAAGGCTGCACGAGCAGATCGCCGACCTCGATGTCGAGGCCGTCGCGCGCAAGGTTCAGTCGGCCTTCGAAATCGCGTCCACCGGTCGCCAGCCACGTCCCTTCGCTCATCCACACCGGAATGCGCTCGCGGCGTGAAAGCGCGTACGTGCAGCCGATGTGATCGCCATGCTCGTGCGTGACGAAGATCGCGTCGATGTCGCCGGCAGCGAGGCCGGCGCTCGCAAGACGTGCGTCGAGATGACGCAGCGCAAAGCCGCAGTCGACCAGGAGCCGTGAAGTTCGGCCACCGCTGGTCGCTTCGACCAGCGTGGCATTGCCGGTGCTGCCGCTGCCCAGGCTGCGGAAGCGGAGCATGCGGGCCTGGCTTTACTTCAGGTCGTCGGCGATGACCTGGACGATGCGCTGCGCGTTGGACGTGCTGTCCGGTGCGCCGGCGCCATCCAGTACCGACACCGTGCTCGTATCGCCCTGGCTCTTGACCAGGATGCGGAACTTGAGCGGCGCTTCGGCCTTGCCGGAGCCGAAGGTGAACAGCTTGCCGAAGAAGCCCGGTTGGTCCTTGTCGGATTTTGGCGGCACGTAGCGGACGAAGTAGGTGCCGGCGCTGCGGTCGCGGTCTTCCACGGTGAAGCCGGTGCGGTCGAGTGCCAGGCCCACGCGACGCCATGCGCGCTCGAAACCTTCGTTGATCTGCAACACTGGCTGGCCACCGACGTTCGAGACGCGGGCGGTTTGTGCGGGCGCCACGGTGGCGGCAAGGACCTTCGACTGTTCTTGCGACACGCCGAGCTTCACCATCAGTCGGCGAAGGAATTCAGCTTCGAGTTCAGGATCGCTGGGGCGGGGCTGCCACACCGTCTGGTCCTTGGTGTTGGTGCTGTAGACCTCCTGCATGCCGCGGTGGCTGATGAAGATCTCGGTGCCGGTCGGCGTGCGCTCCATGCGCGTGCGGAAGCGGTCGAGTTCGCCGGTCGAGTAGACCGAATCCATGAACTTGCCGATCGTGCCGCGGATGATGTCCTGCGGCAGCTTCGCGCGGTTCTCGGCCCAGTCGGTTTCCATGATGCCGAGGTTGCGTTGTTCGGTGGTGAGCAGGAAGCCGCTCTCCTGCCAGAAGTCCTTGACCGGATCCCAGAGCTGGTCTGCGGGGCGGTTGACCACCAGCCAGCGCTGCGAACCCGAGCGCTCCATGCGAACGTCGCCCACCGAATTGACGGCGGTCGGAAGTCCGGGCGCATTGGCCAGGCCTGCCTGGTAGGTGTTGGCAGTGACGGCGCCACCAGGGACCACATAGCGGTTGTCGCGCGACAACTGCGTCAGGTCAGGGGGCACTTCGAGCGTGGGCGCCTTGCCGGCGCTCTTGTAGTCGATCTTGTCGCTTTCGAGGGCTGAGCAAGCGGCAAGACTGGTGACCAGCGCCAGCAGTGCGAATCGCGAAATGGTGTTCAACGTCGTCTTCCTTCTAGGAATGTTTAGCTCAATCGATGGGCCGCAGCGCCCGCAGTTTCAGAGCGCAGTCCGGGCAAAAGGTTGCCGGCGTTCGCGAACGGCGCAGTAAAGATGGGTCAATCCTTGAGGAGGCCGCTGGCGCGAAGCGCGGCCTCGACAACCGGCCGGCCGGCCTCGGCAAGTTCGGTCAGGGGCAGGCGCAACGCACCGCCGCACAGACCCAGCCGCGCCATGGCCCACTTGACCGGAATGGGATTGGGTTCGACAAAGAGATGGCGATGCAGCGGCATCAGCTCGAACTGGATCTGCATCGCGCGCTTCACGTCGCCGGCGATCGCGGCCATGCAGAGCTCGTGCATCTTGCGGGGCGCCACGTTGGCCGTGACGCTGATGTTGCCCTGGCCGCCGCACAGCATCAGCGCGACGGCGGTGGGGTCGTCGCCGGAATACACGGCGAAGTTCTTGGGCACCTCGCGGATGAGCCATTGGGCGCGCTCGATGTTGCCCGTGGCTTCCTTGATGCCGATGATGCCCGGCACCTGCGCGAGGCGCAGCACGGTGTCGTGCGCCATATCGGCGACGGTGCGACCGGGCACGTTGTAGAGCACCGTGGGAAGGTCGCCGACCGCTTCGGCGATCGCCTTGAAGTGCTGGTACTGGCCTTCCTGCGTCGGCTTGTTGTAGTAGGGGACCACCTGGAGCTGGCTGTCGGCGCCGACGCCCTTGGCGAACCTGGCGAGTTCGATCGCTTCCTTCGTGGAATTGGCGCCGCAGCCGGCCATCACCGGAACGCGCCCACGGGCCTGTTCGACCGAGACGCGGATGATCTCGCAATGTTCCTCGACATCGACCGTCGGCGACTCGCCCGTGGTACCGACAACGCCGAGACAGTCGGTGCCTTCGTCGATGTGCCAGTCGATCAGTCGGCGCAGGGCGGGATAGTCGACGCTGCCGTCGTCAAGCATCGGCGTGACCAGTGCGACGATGCTGCCTGTCAGTTGCTCCAAGGGAAATCTCTTTGTCGGTTGGACGAAAAGAGAGCATTCTACTGATCCGCCGCCCCGTCCGGCTCAGGGCGGGCCCGTGGCGAACAGCGGGAGGCTAGGGTTCCCGGAGCAGATGGCGTGCCGGTGCGCCAGACGAGATCAGCCCGGGACGGACGGCCGCGATGCGCTGGACAAAGCGGTCAGGCGCGGCCTGGAAGCCGTTTTCGTAGGCGATCACCTGCAAATCGGCGCACGCGGCCAGCAATTCGCCGTGGCGCAGCAAGAAGTCGGGCCGGGACGGTTTGCCGACAGTCTCGTTGCCTTCCGCGAAGGTTTCATACAGCAGGACACCGCCAGGTGCGACGGCTGCGACGATGTCGGGCAGCAGCGGACGCCAGAGATAGTTGGTGACGACGACGCCTCCGAATATCTGGCCCGTGAAAGGCCAGGGACCGTCTTCGATGTCGGCCTGCAGCACCCGGCCATACGGCGCTGCCGCCTCGATGGCTTCCGGCGATCGATCCACGCCTGTGGCCGCGTGGCCGCGCCCGGCGAACCAGCGCATGTGCCGGCCCGAACCGCAGGCGACGTCCAGCACCGTGGCGCCCGGCGCCAGGAGGTGGGACCAGCGCACGATCCAGGGCGATGGGGCGAGCGAGTCGTGGTTCAAAAGCAGGCCCAGAGCTGGTCGATCAACGTGACAAGGAATGCGGGGCGCGTATAGAGCGCGAACACGCCCGCCAGCGCGATCACTGCCGCTGTCAGCCAGCCGGCGTACACGAGGCGATGAAGAATCGGTCCCTGCATGGCTCGCTCAGGCCGGTTGCGCCGCAGGACGCACGATGGCGCCTTCCTTGACCGGCAGATTGATCAGCGCCGCGCACACGCCCAGCGCGATCGCGATGTACCACACGAGGTCATAGCTCCCGGTGCGGTCGTAGAGATAGCCGCCGAGCCAGACGCCCAGGAAGGAGCCTACCTGGTGGCTGAAGAACACGATGCCGCCCAGCATCGACAGGTGAGTCACGCCGAAAATCTGCGCCACGATACCGCTCGTGAGCGGCACCGTCGACAGCCAGAGGAAGCCCATCACGCTCGCGAAGACGTACACCGTCAGGGGCGAGATGGGAACGATCAGGAACAGGGCGATCGCCACTGCGCGGCTGATATAGATGGCTGCAAGCAGCTTGCGCTTGGCCAACCTCGCGCCGAGCGAACCGGCGATGTACGTGCCGAAGACGTTGAAAAGGCCGATCAGCGCGAGCGCATAGCTGGCCACCTCCGGCGACAGGCCCTTGTCCCGCAGGTAGCTCGGCATGTGCACGCCGATGAACACCACCTGAAAGCCGCAGACGAAATAGCCGGCTGTCAGCAGCATGAAGCTCGGGTAGTTGAAGGCTTCGCGAATCGCCTGGCCGATCGTCTGGCTGCGGCGCACGGAGGTCGCCGCCACGCGCGGCTCGCGCAGCCCGAAGGCCAGCGGCACGATCGTCAGCACCATGAGCGCGAGCACCACCAGTGCCGTCTGCCAGCCGAGGCGGGCGATCAATTGCCCTTCGACCGGAACCATGAGGAATTGCCCGAAGGAGCCGGCCGCCGCCGCCACGCCCATCGCCCACGAGCGCCGCTCGGGCGCGATCTGCCGTCCGATCACGCCGTAGATCACCGCATAGGTCGTGCCGGCCTGCGCCGCCCCGATCAGGACGCCCGCCGTCAGCGCAAACACGAAGGGGGTGGGGGAGAAGGCCATGCCGATCAGGCCCAGCGCATACAAAACGGCGCCGGCCAGAAGCACGCGGAACGCGCCGAGCTTGTCGGCCAGCATGCCGGCGAACACGCCGATCACGCCCCAGGAGAGGTTCTGGATCGCAATAGCGAGAGAGAAGGCCTGCCGCGACCAGCCCTGTTCCTGGGTGATCGGCTGCAGCCAGAGCCCGAAGCCGTGGCGGATGCCCATCGACATCGTGACGATGAAGGCGCCGCAGATGAGGACCTGCTTGACGCTGAGAGGCTGGCTGGGAGAGGAGGTCATTCCGGGCAATGTACCCAAAAGGCGGATCTGGCGCTGCCCGGCGCGCATGGCGATTGATGCAATTTCGGAATCGATTTGATGACATGCGCGAAGGTCCACCGGAGCGGCCTGCCGGGCCGTGTCATCGGGGAGCCCTAGAATCCCGCGCCATGGCAAGCAAGGAACCAGGCAGTTACGGCGAGGCGTCAATTCGCGTCCTCAAGGGGCTCGAGCCCGTCAAGCAGCGGCCGGGCATGTACACCCGCACCGACAACCCGCTGCACATCATTCAGGAAGTACTGGACAACGCCGCCGACGAGGCGCTGGCCGGCTACGGCAAGAAGATCAAGGTCGTGTTGCACGGCGACGGCTCGGTCAGCGTCGAGGACGACGGCCGCGGCATTCCATTCGGCTTGCATCCGGAAGAAAAGGCGCCCGTGGTCGAACTGGTGTTCACGCGCCTGCACGCCGGGGGCAAGTTCGACAAGGGCTCCGGCGGCGCCTACAGCTTCTCGGGCGGCCTTCACGGCGTGGGTGTGTCCGTGACGAACGCGCTTTCGAAGCGTCTGGAAGTTACGTCGTACCGCGAGGGCTCGGCGGCGCAGATCGCCTTTGCCGCCGGCGACGTCATCGAGAAGCTCAAGGTGCGCCCGCAGGAAAGCGCCGCTGCCTCCAACGGCGACGGTCCGCGTGACCGCAAGCAAGGCACCACGGTGCGCGCGTGGCCTGACGCCAAGTATTTCGAGTCGCCAGTGCTGCCGATTCACGAACTCACGCATCTGCTGCGCAGCAAGGCCGTGCTGATGCCCGGCGTCACGGTCACGCTCGTGGTCGAAAAGACCAAGGAGACCCAGACCTGGCTCTACAAGGGCGGCCTGCGCGACTACCTGATGCAGACGCTCAACGGCGATCCGGTGATCCCGCTCTTCGAAGGCGCGGGCCATGCCGACAAGAACGCCGACAACTTTGCCGAAGGCGAGGGCGCCGAGTGGTGCGTCGCCTTCACCGAAGACGGCCAGCCGGTGCGCGAGAGCTATGTCAACCTGATCCCGACCAGCGCCGGCGGCACGCACGAAAGCGGCCTGCGCGACGGGTTGTTCAACGCCGTCAAGAGCTTCATCGAACTGCATTCGCTGCTGCCCAAGGGCGTGAAGCTGTTGCCCGAAGATGTCTTCGCGCGCGCCTCGTACGTGCTTTCGGCCAAGGTGCTCGATCCGCAGTTCCAGGGCCAGATCAAGGAGCGGCTCAATTCGCGCGACGCGGTGCGGCTGGTGTCCAGCTTCGTGCGCCCGGCGCTGGAGTTGTGGCTCAACCAGCATGTCGACTACGGCCGAAAACTCGCCGAACTGGCCATCAAGGCGGCGCAGACGCGCCAGAGGGCCGGCCAGAAGGTCGAGAAGCGCAAGGGCTCCGGCGTGGCCGTGTTGCCCGGCAAGCTGACGGATTGCGAGAGCAAGGACATCGCCCACAACGAAGTCTTCCTGGTGGAGGGCGATTCCGCCGGCGGCAGCGCCAAGATGGGCCGCGACAAGGAAAGCCAGGCCATCCTGCCGTTGCGCGGCAAGGTGCTCAACACCTGGGAAGTGGAGCGTGACCGGCTGTTCGCCAACACTGAAATCCACGACATCTCGGTCGCGGTCGGCGTCGACCCGCACGGGCCGGACGACACGCCCGACATGTCGGGGCTGCGCTACGGCAAGATTTGCATCCTGAGTGATGCGGACGTCGACGGCTCGCACATCCAGGTGCTGTTGCTGACGCTGTTCTTCCGGCACTTTCCAAAGCTCATCGACACCGGGCACGTGTATGTCGCCAAGCCGCCGCTTTTCCGCGTCGATGCGCCAGCGCGGGGCAAGAAGCCGGCATCGAAGGTGTATGCCCTCGACGAGGGTGAGCTGACCGCGATCCTCGACAAACTGCGCAAGGACGGCGTGCGCGAAGGTGCGTGGAGCATCAGCCGCTTCAAGGGCCTCGGCGAAATGAGCGCGGAGCAGTTGTGGGAAACGACGCTCAACCCCGACACGCGGCGCCTGCTTCAGGTCCGCCTTGGACGTTTCGACGTGCAGGGGACGCAGGGCGAGATCACCAAGCTGATGGGCAAGGGCGAGGCTGCGGCACGGCGCGAATTGATGGAACTGCGCGCGGATGACGTCGAAATCGATGTGTGACCGCACCAAACAATTTGTGACGCTCTGGCGAATGAGCGGGCGTCTCGCGCGGGCATAGTGCCGGATGGCGTTTCGGATGCGGTTTCCTGGTGGGTTGGGTACGGTGCTGTCAGCGTTGATGCTGATGGCCACGGTGCACACGGCACAGGCGGCCGACATCTACGGCTATGTCGATGACAAGGGCGTGGCGCATTTCGCGTCCGAGAAGCTCGATTCGCGCTACCAATTGTTCTTTCGCGGCGGCCAGAGTTTCGATACGGCGAACGGCGTCGGCCTGTGGGGACGCGCCGGCAAGCATCCGATCGACGGCAAGGTGCCGCGCGCTTCGCAGACGCTGCTGGCAATGTTCGAGTCTTCGCCGGGCTTCAAGCCGGCCCAGGGCGCGATGCGCGAGGCGGCGCGCAGGCATTCGATCGACTACGAATTGCTCCAGGCCCTCATCGCCACCGAATCCGGCTTCGACGCGCAGGCGGTGTCGCCCAAGGGCGCGCTCGGCCTCATGCAGGTCATGCCCGCGACGGCGGAGCGCTACGGTGTTTCGAGCGACAAGCGTTCGTCGATCGAGAACAAGCTCTTCGATCCGCGTACCAACATCGCCACCGGCTCGCGCTACCTGCGCGACCTGATCGGCATGTTCCCCGGACAGATCGAACTGGCGCTTGCGGCCTACAACGCGGGTGAGGGTGCGGTTCAGCGCGCCGGCAACAAGATCCCCAACTACCCCGAGACGCAGAACTACGTGACGACCGTGCTGCAACTCTATGCCTATCTCAAGCCCTCGGCGGCGATCGGCCGCGGCAGGGCGCCCTCGCGCATTCGCATGGAAATGGATGTTCCGGCGGGCGGCGCTCTCGGTCGTGGCAATATGCCGCCCGACGCACGTGACAGGCCGGTGATGCCGGCCTTGCCCGAGCTGCCCCTGACCGTTCCGGCCGAGCCGGCGGATTCTCCGGTGTCTTGAATTCGCGAGTTTCCACGTCGGGTTGAGCGCGCCAAGGCGAGCCGACCTGCAATCACTTTTCTCTTCATTTCTCCATGGACTCCCAACCGACGCTCGATTTCCAGAGCCCTGAAGACGACAGCGCGTTGACGCTGGCCGACTATGCGCAGACCGCGTACCTCGAATATGCGCTCAGCGTCGTCAAGGGCCGCGCGTTGCCCGATGTCAGCGATGGCCAGAAGCCCGTGCAGCGGCGCATTCTCTATTCGATGTCGCGCATGGGCCTGGGCTTTGGCGGCGCCAACGGCACGGTGGGCGCCAAGCCCGTCAAGAGCGCGCGCGTGGTCGGCGACGTGCTCGGCCGGTTCCATCCGCACAGCGATCAGGCGGCCTACGACGCGCTGGTGCGCATGGCGCAGGATTTCTCGCAGCGCTATCCGCTGGTCGACGGGCAGGGCAATTTCGGCAGCCGCGACGGCGACGGCGCCGCGGCCATGCGCTACACGGAAGCCCGGCTTGCGCGCATCACCAGCCTGCTGCTGGACGAGATCGACGAAGGCACGGTCGACTTCATTCCCAACTACGACGGCTCGACGGAAGAGCCGCGGCTGCTGCCCGCACGGCTGCCCTTCGCGCTGCTCAACGGCGCGAGCGGCATCGCGGTCGGCCTGGCCACCGAGATCCCGAGCCACAACCTGCGCGAGATTGCCGACGCCTGCGTGGCGCTGATCAAGTCCAACGGCAAGCTCAGCGACGAGGAACTGTTCAACTTCGTGCCCGGTCCGGACTATCCGGGCGGCGCGCAGATCATCAGCAGCGCGACCGACATCGCCGAGGCCTATCGCACCGGCCGGGGCTCACTCAAGGTGCGAGCGCGCTGGAAGATTGAAGACCTCGCGCGCGGCCAGTGGCAACTGGTGGTCAATGAATTGCCGCCGGGCGTGAGCACGCAGAAGGTGCTGGAAGAGATCGAGGAGCTCACCAACCCGAAGGTGCGCGCCGGCAAGAAGGCGCTGACCGCCGAGCAGACGCAATTGAAGGCCGCGGTGCTTGCCGTGCTCGACGTCGTGCGCGACGAATCGAGCAAGGACGCGCCGGTGCGGCTGGTGTTCGAGCCCAAGACTTCGCGCATCAGTCAGGACGAATTCATCGGCACGCTGCTGTCGCAGACTTCGCTGGAAAGCTCGTCGCCCATCAACCTCACCATGGTGGGTATCGACGGCAAGCCGACGCAGAAGTCGCTGCGCCAGATGCTCAACGAGTGGATCGCGTTCCGCGAAATCACCGTCGAGAAGCGCTCGCGCCATCGGCTCGGCAAGGTCCAGGACCGCATTCACATCCTCGAAGGCCGGCAGCTGGTGCTGCTGAACATCGACGAGGTGATCGCCATCATCCGCGCGGCCGAAGAGCCGAAGGCCGCGCTGATCGCGCGCTTCAACCTGAGCGACCGGCAGGCCGAGGACATCCTCGAAATCCGGCTGCGTCAACTCGCGCGGCTGGAAGCCATCAAGATCGAGCAGGAGTTGAAAGGCCTGCGCGAAGACCAGAAGAAGCTCGAAGAGATCCTCGGCAGCCCGGCCGCATTGCGCCGACTGCTGGTGAAGGAAATCGAGACCGACGCCAAGAGCTTCGAAGATCCGCGTCGCACGCTGATCCAGGCCGAGAAGCGTGCTGTCGCGGAGGTGCGCGTGGTCGACGAACCCGTCACGGTCATCGTGTCGCAGAAGGGCTGGGTCCGCACGCAGAAGGGCTGGGCCAGCGAGCGCGCGGCGGGCGCGGGCGCGCCGGAATACAGCTTCAAGTCGGGCGACGCGCTGTACGGCGCCTTCGAGTGCCGCACGGTCGACACGTTGCTCGTCTTCGGCACTGCCAAGGACAAGAGCGTGCGGGTCTACAGCGTGCC
The DNA here is from genome assembly GCF_056395305.1 of Variovorax sp. 10L426. NCBI lineage: Bacteria > Pseudomonadati > Pseudomonadota > Betaproteobacteria > Burkholderiales > Comamonadaceae > Variovorax > Variovorax sp. 10L426. The sequence goes on from NZ_JBFTJF010000011.1 coordinate 158,366, forward strand.
GGTGGCTTCGCTGCCTGGTGGACGGGGCGACGGCCAGCCTGTGACGACGCTGATCGATCTCGAGAGCGGTACGCACGTGGCGCATTACTTCGCGGGGCCGCTGGGTGCCAATCTGCTGCTGTCGAGCACCGGTGGCTACGGTTTCATCGCGGCGGTCGAGAACATGATCTCGCGCCAGCGCGGCGGCAAGGCCTTCGTCGATGTGGGCGAAGGCGAGCAGTTGTGCCAGCCCTCGCTCGTGGGTGGCGCCGGGGGCGCCGAGCCGATGCCGGCGGCCACGCATGTGGCTTGCGCGTCGACCGGCGGACGCATCCTGACCTTCGAGATCGCCGAACTCAAGGCGCTGCCGAAGGGCGGACGCGGACTCACGCTGATCGACCTCGAAGCCAAGGACACGCTCGCAGGCGCGGCCGCCTACACGCGCAGCGTGAAGATCGAAGGCATCGGTCGCGGCGCCAAGGACCGCGAGGAGACGCTGGAAATTCGCACGCTCAACAACGCGCGCGCCGCTCGCGCACGCAAGGGCAAGGCGGCCGATCTCGGCTTCAAGCCCACGAGCATCGTGCGCGTCCAGTAACGCAACGGGTACGCACAGATGGAAGCAGCCGGCGTCATCGGTCTCTTCATTGCCGTGGCGAGCGGCTTCGCGAGCTTCCTGTTCGGTCGCTGGCTGTCGCGCAAGCGGCGCGAGAAAAAGGCAGCGAAGGCGCGCGCGACTGAAGAGGCACTGCAGAGCCGCCAGGTGCGGCGTGCCCGCGAGCGGCAGCGCCGCTGAGGCCATCGAAGCGCTGCTAGCGCAGCCCCTGCCACCAGCGCACGTTGGCCCGCGGCTGGCCGATGGTGAGCACTTCGCCGATCTCGGGTGTCGCCAGCTCGATGTTCTTGCGTTCCGCGAGATCAGCGATGCGGTCGAGTGGGTCGTGCCAGGCGTGGAAGGCCAGAGCGAAGGTGCTGTTGTGCACCGGGAACAGCACCTTGCCGCGCAGGTCCTGGAAGGCCTGCACGCTTTGCTCGGGCGTCATGTGCACCGAAGGCCAGTAGGCATCGTAGGCGCCGTTTTCGATCATCGCGAGGTCGAAGCCGCCGAGGCGTTCGCCGATCTGCGCGAAGCCTTTGTTGTAGCCGGAGTCGCCACTGTAGAAGATGCGCTGGTCGCCGCTCTGGATCACCCAGGACGCCCAGAGCGTCTTGTCGCGGTCGTTGAGCGTGCGTCCCGAGAAATGCTGCGACGGCGTGGCGGTGATTTGCACGCCATCTTGCTGGCCGGTCTGCCACCAGTCGAATTCGGTGACCCGATCGGCCGGCACGCCCAGCTCGACGAGGCGGGCCTTCACGCCCAACGGAACGAAGTAATGCTGCACGCGCAGCGCAAGGTACTCGATGGTTCCCGCGTCGAGATGGTCGTAGTGATCGTGCGAAAGGATCAGCCCTTCGATCGGCGGAAGTTGCTCCAGCGCAATGGGCGGCTTTTGAAAACGACGGGGCCCGATCCATTGGAAGGGCGATGCGCGTTCGCTGAACATGGGGTCGGTCAGCCAGTATTTGCCGTGGAGCTTGAGCAGGTTCGACGAATGTCCGATGCGGATCACATGGTTGGCCTTCGGATCCAGCGCTTCGAGTTGCTCGATGCTGACGGTTCGAACGGGGATCGGATCGACCGGCATCGTGTCAGGCTTGGACTCGAAGAGAAAGCGCGACCAGATCTTCCACTGGCTTGCGGTGGGCAACGCGTCGGAGTTGGGCGGATTCCGGAAGCCGCAGCCCACGAATTGCGGCGATGCCGCGTAGGGGCTTTCGCAGGCGCCGTGGGTTGCGCAACTGGCGAGCAGGCCGCCCAGGGCAATCAGCAGGCTCGCGAACATGTGGCGAGGCCAGTCTCGGGGCTGGTGCAGCAGGTGCAGCGGGTTCATTGGACGCAGACTTTAACCAAGCGCGCCCGCAACACCCTGCGCTCCGGCATAGACCGTTCGAGCCATTGATGCAGCGGGTCAACCATGAAATATTGCAGTTCGAACGACGAGGAGCGGCATGGACGAGACCATCCAGAAGCTGGTTGCCGAACGTCGTCGCGCACTTCATGGCGACGATGACGGACGACGGCCCTGGGGCCTTGCGCTGTCCGGGGGCGGCATTCGCAGCGCGACTTTCTGCCTCGGGCTGCTCAAGGCGCTGGCCAGTCATCGGCAACTGCTCAAGTTCGACCTCGTCTCGACCGTGTCCGGCGGCGGCTACATCGGCGCGACCTTGGGGCGCCTGTGCACCAATGCCAAGAGTCCCGACGACATACGCGAGATCGAACGCGCGCTCGGCGATGTCGATCGCGCGCGTTTCGGCTGGTGGCTGCGCGCCAACGGCCGCTATCTGATTCCCGGCGGCCTGCGCGACACGCTCTTCGCGAGCGCTCTCTATCTTCGCAACCTGCTGGGCACGCACATCGAACTCGCCATCGCCGCGAGCCTGATCGGCATGGTGCTGGCCGCGACGAATCTGCTGCTGTGGGACGCGGTGTTCCGCGCCGTGGACCTCAACAGCGTGCCGCCGGACACGGTGAGCAGCGTCACCGATCTGGATGCGATGCAATACCTGCGGCTCCTGGTGGAGTGGGCCACGCAATGGCCGACGCTCTGGTTCACGCTCGTGGGGCCGTTCATCGCATCCATCATTCTTGCGTGCGCCTATTGGTCGGTGCGCGACAAGCCGTCGACCTCGTCGATGCTTTTGCAGATCGCGATGTGGCTCGCGCTTGGCGCCGGCGCGTGCTGGATCGGCGGCCCCTTGGTGGAGCGCTTCAGTGGGCCGGTGTGGATCACGCCCGCATTCGTCGGCTTTGCGCTGTGCTGGGTCATCGCCTTGCTCTGGGTGCTCTACTACAGCCGAAAGAAGAACGCGGCCGCGCTGCGCAACGAACTGACGGATCGGCTGGCCTCGGTGATCAACACGGCACTGCTGATCGTGATGCTGGGTCTCCTCGACCGCAGCGCCTGGTGGCTGGCCGCCGAGGACCAGCAACAGCGCGTGTCGTACGGCGCGGTGCTGCTGGTGGTCGCTGCGGCGCTGCGTGGTGTTCTGCCGATGTTGCTGTCCCATCGACAGGAAATACCGGGCGTCGGCAAGACGGTGGTGCTGACGCTGGCGAGCCTGCTCGGGCTGGTCCTGGCCTTCTGCCTTGCGGCATGGTGGGTGTCGATTGTCTACTTGGCCGTGCTGCTGCCCGTGTTCACGCCTGCGGGGCTCCAGTTCACGCGCGGCTGGGCGTGGCTTGGCACCATTGCCGTGATCATCGGCAGCTACGCATTGGTGACGGGGCGCAACTTCGCCTTCCTGAACGTCTCGTCGCTGCACATGTTCTACAAGGCGCGCATCGTGCGAGGCTATCTCGGCGCGGCCAATGCGCGGCGGCTCGGCGCCAGTCCGACCGATCAGGTCTCGGGGCTGGAGCCGCCGCAGGTGCCGGTGGGCGAGGTCGACCCGCACGACGATATTTCGCAGCTCCACTACGCGCCACAGGCTCACGGCGGGCCGGTGCATCTCGCGAACATCTGCATCAACCAGACGCACGACACCAAGGACCGGTTGTTCAACCGCGACCGCAAGAGCCAGCCGCTCACCGTCGGTCCGCAGGGCTGGATGCAGGCCGGCGGCGCGCAGTGGATGCAGGCACATGGCGACGGTGCGCTCACGCTCGGCGGGTGGATGGCGATCTCCGGCGCGGCTTTCGCGCCCGGCCTCGGGCGGCTCACCAAGCGCGGCCTTGCAGCGCTGTCGGTGTTCGCGGGCCTCCGGCTCGGTTACTGGTGGAACAGCGCCGAGGCCGGCATCGCGCAGCACGGCGCGGTCGTGCATGCGAGCCCGCTGCTGATGAAGACGCGTTTCCTGCTGCTGGAGTGCTTCGGCGCCTTTCCGGGCAGCAGTTCGGCCAACTGGTATTTGAGCGACGGCGGCCACTTCGAGAACACCGGCGCGTATGCCCTGCTGCGCCAGGAGTGCGCGCTGATCGTGATCGCGGACTGCGGCGCCGATCCGGAATACCGCTTCTGCGACCTGGAGGTCCTCATCCGGCGCGCGCGCATCGATCTCAATGCCGAGATCACTTTCATGAAGCCGCGTCCGGGCGCGGAATGGACGCATCTCGAAGCCTTCGGTTCGCTCAACGACCTGGCCTCGTCGAGCAGCCAGGCGTGTCTCGCGCTGGCGCAGGTGCGCTATGCGAGCGGCGCGACGGGGCAGATCGTGCTGGTCAAGCCCAATGTGTCGGCGTCGCTGCCGGTGGATCTGGTGAACTTCAAGGCCGCCAATCCGCTGTTTCCTCAACAGCCGACGACGGACCAGTTCTTCGACGAGGCGCAGTGGGAGAGCTACTTCCGCCTCGGCTCCGAGATCGGCTACAGGCTCGAGGACGAGATGCTCGCGCACGTGGCGATGGGCGCCCCGGGCCTGTTCGTGCCGGACGACGGCCAACCGGATACGTCCGCGCATGCCGCCAAGACCGGCGACAAGGACAGCGCCGCCGCCGCCGCGGTCGGAACGATGAGCCGTCTGCAGGCGCGCGTGCTCAGAGCGGGTGCGGTGACGGCCTCCATCGGCATCGGGACGGCGGCGACCTTCGGCGTGGCCGCGTGGCAAGGCATCGACAGCTGGCGCGCTCAGCGCGCGGACCAGACGAATTCCGAGAACGCGGCCTTCAAGGACCTCACCGAACGATGGGCGCACCTGCATGCGGGCAACGCCGGCGGGGACGCACCGGCATTGCTGGCCGCCGAATTGCTGCGCACGGGCGACCTGTTGTGCAGGGAAGGCAGCGACAACTTCATGGCGAAGTTCCGCCTTTCGGTGCGCATCGTCGACGATGCAAAGCAGGCCTGCGGCAACGAGGCCTTGCCGCAACGCTCGCCCGCGTGCGCGCGGCTGCTCGATCCGGGCAACGGCATCGACTGTCTGCAGCCTCCACAGGCGTCGCCATGTGCGCCGCGCTATTGGGCGCGCGACTATTCCGGCCAGACAGGTTCGAAGCAGAACTGCAGCGGCATCCTGCCGGAGCCCTGGCCCGTGGCGGTGTGGGCGCGCGACCTCGTGACGGGGCGCCGCGGCGAAGTACAAGTGGCAGCGGCGCCGCCGCCGCCGCCGCCCGCACCAACCCCACCACTGGATGCCGGGGGCAGTGCGCCGTCTTACGGGGGGGCGGCTGCCGCGCCCGCACCGCCGCCGCCCGATGTCTGCGCCGGCGCCGTGATCTACATCCAGACCTACGGCACCGCGCTGCGCGACAAGGCGCGCACATGGCGCGGACCCTGGCGCGCACTGGGCGCCTCCGTGCCGCCGATCGAAGACGTGCTCAGTACCTCGCGGCGTGCCGGTCGCGCGCCGCCGGTGGGGCATCCGGATCCGACGGTCGTCATCCGCGAGGAGTCGTCACGGGCCTGCGCACAGGCGCTGATCCAGACCGCTGCATCGCCGACAGGCCAGCCCTGGGTCATCAAGTACCTGCCCCGGGCGATCAAGGCCGATCCCGGTTCGATCGAAGTGTGGCTGCCCCGGATCAAGGATTCGGCGGCCAGTTGATCCTCTTGGCGAGGGATGACAGCGGAGTCGGCACGGTACCCAATCGTGTGACGAGGAGGAATGGCCATGAACATTTCACCTACGGCGGTGCTTCTTGCGTTGGGCGCACTCGTCGCCGCCTGCGAATCACAGCCCAGTGTCACGTTCGTCACGAATGGGAGTGATTTCAACGTGCTCGGCCTGACGCACGACCAGTCCACCTGCGAGGCGCCCGGCCGCCTGGCTTACCTGACGTGGTGGGACGGCCAGACGCTGCGCGGATGCTGGGTGCGCGACCATGCGCACATTCGTGCGCGTTTCGACGACATGGACGACCGGCGCATCCCCGTCGGCGAATTCCGGCCGACCGAGGTTGCCGACTACCAGAACCTGTCGCTCGATTGAGCTTCAGTCCGAGCCTGCCCGCCAGACCTTCGCCAGCACACCCAGCTTGGTGCGGAAGGTATGGCGCTCGTCGGAGAGCGCATCGATGAAGTCCGACAGCCGCCGCGACTTGACCATCGTGTAGACCGTGAGCCAGGTCGTCAGCACAAAGGTCACGCCGAACCAGAGCAACTTGCGCCACATCGGCGATTCGGCTTCGGCCAGCAGGTTCATGCCGAGGAAGCCGGTCGTGATGGTGCCGATCAGGCCGAACAAGGTCACCACGGTGAGCCGCACGACCGTGTTGGCCTGTCGGCGAAGGCTGTCGGCATCGAGGTAGGTGTTCATGTCGGCGATGCGTTCCTTGAGTTCGTCATAGAGCGGATCGAGCCCCAGGTGCGTGGTGCACAGGTGCGACAGCGCGCGCACCTGCGCCTGCTCGGAGATTTCGTGGAACCAGTAGCGATGCGTGAAGCGCAGGAAGCCCTCGAAACTGGCGCGGATCTCACGCTTGAAGCGCTTGACGCTGGCAACGTCGTGAATGTTCAGATTGCGCAGCGCCTCGACAAGCTTGTCCGAATACATCAGCAGCGCAGCCTTCTGGAAATGCGCGATGAGGAACAGCAGGAAGTGCTGGTGGCGAAACTGCGCCAGCACGCCGCGGTCGCGGCAGCAGAAGAACTCCGAGTCGGCCTGGCCCACCACGATGAGCGCGCGGCCGTTGCACAGGTAGCGCGTGTTCGGCGCCGCACCGGCGTTGACCCAGAAGCGGTCGTAGCAGTAGCGCTGCTCGAAGTCGATCATGAGATCGTCTGCGAAGGGCAGCGGACCGGTGCCTGACACGGCGGGCTCCGCCGTGCCCGAGACGAGTGCGAGGCGGACGAAATCCGCGCGCGACAGCCGCCTCGGATCGTCGAGCGCGAGGTAGGCCATCAAGGGCATGCGGTAGTACTCGATCTGGCGGTAGCGCAGCTCTCCAGGCTCGTCGGAATGATCGATCACCAGCGGCTGCATCAGCCAGGCCCAGTGCGCCGCGATGCGCGGCGCGCGGTGCTCCGCCACGTGCGAGAGGAAGGGCTCGCGCTGCTGCGCGTCCGAGACGGACAGGACCGTGCCGTCCGCGCCCAGCCACTCGACGCTGTGCATGCAATGCAGCGCTGCGCCCTTGGCGTCCCAGCCGCCGGGATAGGCACGGCCGAAGCGATAGAGGATCTCCTGGGCCTGCGGCAGGCTGAGGTCGTTCGCGCCGATCTCCATGTTGAGGATCACCACGTCGACGTCGAAGAAGAAGTACAGGTCGACATGCACCACCTGCAGTGTGATGGGCGCGTCGCCTGATCGTGCAACCACGCGCACGGCCGTCACGTCGCTGCGCCGGAATACGCGCATCGGCGAATCGCTTCCATAGTCCGTGCCGCCGGCCTGGCCCCGCTTGCGTCCGTCGCCGTAGAGAAAGCGCTGAACGTAGGGCAGGAAGCTCACGAACTCGTTGTAGTGGCGCTCGTGGAAGCGATCGCTGCCGCCGGTGTATTCGTCGATCTCCTCGCGCCACGGCGACGCGTCGCCGAGGTCGCGCAGCACCTGCCACGGGCCGCGATGCGCGTGTCGCGGCTGCGCCGTGGGCATCAGGCGCAGCGGCCAGAGCAGGGTCTGGCGGAGGTGATGCACGGCAGGCGTGTCGACTGCACTCGCGACCTGAGTTTCTGCTTCCGATGATTCGGTGATCAGCATGCCGTCAGTGTAGGCACGGCGGGGTCCTAGGGGAATCCCTAGGCTGGTTCTGAAACCGGTTTCAAATATACTGACCTGCACCGCGGCGACGTTCGTTCGAAGCGGAAATGCACCACTCCGAACCTGCTTCGAATAGCCACCACTGCCGTGAACTATCAATTCCAGTTCGATGCCGTCTTTGCGGCCTGGCCGCTGCTGCTGAAGGGCACCTGGATCACGATCCAGCTCTCGCTCGTCGCCACGCTCCTGGGCCTGGTGGTCGCCATCTTCTGTGCCTGGGGCAAGACTTCGGGACCGGGCTGGCTGCGCTTCATCGTGAACGCGTACATCGAGGTCATCCGCAACACGCCGTTCCTGGTGCAGTTGTTCTTCTTTTTCTTCGCGCTGCCGGCCATCGGGCTGCGCTGGTCGCCTTACACGGCGGCGCTCACGGCAATGGTGGTGAACCTCGGCGCTTATGCGGCGGAAATCGTGCGCGCGGGCATCGAATCCATTCCCAAGGGCCAGATCGAGGCGGGCAGGGCGCTCAACCTCAAGCCGTGGGAGATCTTCCGCTTCGTGATCATCAAGCCGGCGCTCAAGGCAATCTACCCGGCGCTCACGAGCCAGTTCATCCTGCTGATGCTCAGTTCGGCAGTGGTGTCGGTCATCTCCGCCGACGACCTGACCTCGGTCGCTGCCAATCTGCAATCGCAGACCTTCCGCAGCTTCGAGATCTACATCGTGGTTGCCGGCATCTATCTCGCGCTGGCGCTGTCGTTCTCGGGGCTGTTCAAGCTGATCTACAGGCGCACCCTCAACTATCCGGATCGGCGCTGAACACCATGCGTACCTTCGGCTTTCCAGAATTCCTGTTCATCCTCCAAGCGGCCCAATGGACGCTGGCGCTGTCGCTGATCGCCTTCATCGGCGGAGCGATCCTGGGGCTCTTGATCGCGCTGGCGCGCACGTCGGAGAACAAGACGGCGCGGGTGCTGTCGACCGCCTTCATCCAGATCTTCCAGGGCACGCCGCTGCTGCTGCAACTGTTCCTGATCTTCTTCGGCGCGCCGGTGCTGGGTTTCGACATCAATCCGTGGATCGCGGCGGGCGTGGCGCTCATCCTGAACAGCGCGGCCTTCCTCGGCGAAATCTGGCGCGGGTGCATCGAGGCGATTCCGCGCGGCCAGTGGGAGGCAGCGCAGGCGCTCAACCTCAACTACGTTTCGCGCATGCGTGACGTGGTGCTGCCGCAGGCCTTCAAGATCGCGCTGGCACCGACGGTGGGCTACGTGGTGCAGATCATCAAGGGCACCTCGCTCGCGGCGATCATCGGCTTCACCGAAATCACGCGCGCCGGGCAGATCATCAACAACGCGACCTTCCAGCCGCTGGAAGTCTTTGCGACGGTGGCAGCGATCTACTTCGTCATCTGCTGGCCGCTTTCGTTGCTGGCAGCGCGCATGGAGCGCAAGCGTGCCCGCGCCCTGGCCAGATGAAGCACTCCCCCATGCTTCGCGCACTTCGTGTCGCTGCGCAAACCCCCTCGCCGGGGGCAACACCAGCGGCCCGGCAAAGCCGGTTCCGCGGTGTTTCCCGAATTCCATTCTTCTCTCGTTCGTTCAATCAAGGAGCTTTGACATGATCCGTTCCACCACCCGCCGCGCTGCTATTGCAGCCCTGGGCCTGGGCGCCGCGCTGACCGTATTCGCCCCCTTCGCAACGGCCCAGACGGTGGCCGACATCAAGAAGAAGGGTGAGATCACCATCGGCATGCTGGTCGACTTCCCGCCCTACGGCACCACTGATGCGAAGAATCAGCCCGACGGCTACGACGCCGACGTCGCCAAGCTGCTGGCCAAGGACTGGGGCGTGAAGGCCAACATCGTGCCGGTCACCGGTCCGAACCGCATTCCCTTCCTGCTCACGAACAAGGTCGACCTCCTCGTCGCCTCGCTGGCCGTGACGCCCGAGCGCGCCAAGCAGGTCCAGTTCTCGCAGCCCTATGCGGCAGCGACCATCGTGCTCTACGGCAAGACCGGCACGCCCATCAAGAGCGCAGCCGACCTCAAGGGCGTGCGCGTCGGCGTGGCCCGCGCCAGCACGCAGGACGTGGCCGTGACCAAGGCAGCGCCCGAAGGCACCGAGATCCGCCGCTTCGACGACGACGCGTCGGCCATGCAGGCGCTGATGTCGGGGCAGGTCGACGCCATTGGCGCTTCCACCACGGTCGCCGCGCAGATCGCCAAGCGCGTACCGGCCAACACCTTTGAGAACAAGTTCACGCTGGTGCAGCAGAACATGGGCATCGCGATGCGCCCGGGCCAGGAAGACTTGCAGAAGAACGTGAACGAGTTCATCCAGAAGAACACAGCCAATGGCGAGCTCAACAAGCTCTACCAGAAGTGGCTCCAAACCGACCTGCCCAAACTCCAGTAAGCGCCTGGCCTTTCAGGGAACACCCATGACCGACGCAGTTACGACCCACGCGGGCTCGGAATCGATCATCCAAATGGAGGCGGTGAACAAGTGGTACGGCACCTTCCAGGTGCTGACCCACATCGACCTTTCGGTGCGTACCGGCGAGCGCATCGTGATCTGCGGGCCTTCGGGCTCGGGCAAGTCGACGCTGATCCGCTGCATCAACCGGCTCGAGACGGTGCAGAAGGGCCGCATCGTGGTCGACGGCATCGATCTCACCGCCGGCGGCAAGAACGTCGATGCGGTGCGGGCCGAAGTCGGCATGGTGTTCCAGCAGTTCAATCTGTTCCCGCACCTCACCATCCTGCAGAACTGCACGCTGGCGCCGATGCGCTCGCGCGGCATGTCGAAGACGCAGGCGGAAGAGGTTGCGATGAAGTACCTCACCCGCGTGCGCATTCCCGAGCAGGCGCACAAGTACCCGAGCCAGCTCTCCGGCGGCCAGCAGCAGCGTGTGGCCATCGCGCGCGCGCTGTGCATGTCGCCCAAGATCATGCTGTTCGACGAGCCCACTTCGGCGCTCGACCCGGAGATGGTCAAGGAAGTGCTCGACACCATGATCGGCTTGGCTGAAGACGGCATGACGATGCTTTGCGTGACGCACGAGATGGGCTTTGCCCGCAGCGTGGCCGATCGCGTGATCTTCATGGCCGACGGAAAGATCATCGAGCAGGGGCCGCCGGCCGAGTTCTTCGGCAATCCGAAAAACGAAAAGACGCGCCAGTTCCTGGGGCAAATCCTGAGTTCGCACCAGGCGCACTGAGGCGTCGATCACCAACGGTATGACGCAGGTATTGATTTCTCTCTCATCGTTCGGCGCCGCCGAGACCGGCCGCCACGGCCAGCTCTGGTGCGCGCAGCTCGCCAAGGCAGCTGGCGCCGACAGCGTCGAAGTGCGCGGCGAGTTGCTGCGCGATCCGGCGACGGAGTTGCCAGCGATGGCTGGTCTTGCATCTGTCTATTCCAGCCCTGAAGGCCTCTGGGCCGAAGGGGGCTGGCTCGACAGTGCGGCGCTCGGTCGCGGCATCGCGGCCGCGACCACGCTCGGCGCCAAGCGGCTGAAGATGTCGATCGGCGACTTCCGCCCGTCGTCGCACGGCTCGCTGTGGGGCCTCAAGGTGCAACTCGCCGAAACGCGCATCGAACTCGTGATCGAGAACGACCAGACCGTTTCCGCCGGGACGCTGCCCGCGCTGCAGGCCTTCTTCGACGCCGCCGACCATGCCGGGCTCGACCTGGGCATGACCTTCGACATGGGCAACTGGCACTGGGTTGGCGAATGCCCCCTGCAGGCTGCCCAGGTGCTGGGCCGCCGTGTGCGCTACGTGCATTGCAAGGGCGCGCAGCGGTTGCCGGCCAAGTGGGTGGCGGTGCCGCTCGCGGACTCCGCGGCGCCCTGGCGCGCCGTGTTGCGCGCTCTGCCGGCCGACGTGCCGCACGCCATCGAATATCCCCTGATCGGAGACGACCTGCTGGCCGTCACGCGCGACCAGATCGCGCACATCCGCTCTTTGCGAGCCACTTCATGACGAATCCTTCCTTCGACGTCGCGCTGTTCGGCGAAGCCATGCTGCTGCTGGTGGCCGACCAGCCCGGCCCGATCGAAAACGCCACCGCCTTTCACAAACGCACGGCCGGCGCCGAGACCAACGTGGCGATCGGCCTCTCGCGCCTCGGCCTCAAGGTCGGCTGGGCCAGCCGGCTCGGCACCGACTCGATGGGTCGCGCGCTGCTCGCCACCATGCAGGGCGAAGGCATCGACTGCTCGCACGTGATCACCGACGCGACGCAGCGCACCGGCTTCCAGTTCAAGGGCCGCGTGACCGACGGCAGCGATCCGCCGGTCGAATACCACCGCAAGGGATCGGCCGCCAGCCACATGGGCCCCGGGGATGTCGATGAGAACTGGCTGCGCTCCGCGCGCCATTTGCACGCGACGGGTGTGTTCGCGGCGATTTCCGACACCAGCCTGCAGGCGGCGATCAAGTCGATGGACGTGATGCGCAGCGCGGGTCGCACCATTTCCTTCGACCCGAACCTGCGGCCGACGCTGTGGTCGTCGGCCGAGACGATGCGGCACTGGATCAACGATCTCGCGTCGCGCGCCGACTGGGTGCTGCCCGGCATGGAGGAGGGCCTGATCCTCACCGGCGAAAGTACGCCCGAAGGCGTGGCGCATTTCTATCGGAAGCTCGGCGCGAAGCTGGTCGTGGTGAAGCTCGGTGCCGAGGGTGCCTACTACGACAGCGATGTCGCGAGCACGGGGCGCGTCGAAGGCTTTCCGGTCAAGAAAGTCGTCGATACCGTGGGTGCCGGCGACGGCTTCGCGGCCGGCGTGGTCAGCGCGCTGCTCGAAGGCAAGTCGGTGCCCGAAGCGGTCCGGCGCGGGGCCTGGATCGGCGCGCGTGCCGTGCAGGTGCTCGGCGATACCGAAGGACTGCCGACCCGCATGCAACTCGAAGAGGCTGGCATCGAAGGCCCCCACGCTCAGCGCTTCGCGTCATCGCTGCCCCCCGAGGGGGCCGCAGCCGCCTTGGGGCGGCCCGGCGGCGGCTGGACTCGCAAGAAGATCCTCGTCTTTCGCGAACTCCCCGACGATCAACTGGCCCGACTGCAGGCCGCGCACGATGTCACGGTCGCCAATCCGCGCGAGGCCGCACAGCGTGATGCATTTGATGCAGCGCTGCCGCACGCGCAGGGCCTGATCGGTTCCAGCTATCCGGTCGACGATGCGCTGCTCTCGCGAGCGCCGCGGCTCGAAGTCGTGTCCAGCGTCTCGGTCGGTGTAGACAACTACGCGCTGGCGTCGCTGCACGCGCGCGGGATCATGCTGTGCCACACGCCCGGCGTCCTCGATGAGACCGTGGCGGACACCGTCTTTGCATTGCTGATGGCGACCAGTCGCCGCGTCGTCGACCTGTCGAGCCTCGTGCGCGAGGGTGCCTGGACGAAGAACATCGGCGAAGACCTGTTCGGCTTCGACGTGCACGGCAAGACGCTGGGCCTGCTGGGCTTCGGCCGCATCGGCCAGGCGATCGCGCGGCGCGCGGCCCTGGGCTTCGGCATGCCTGTGCTCTATCACGCGCGCCGGCCGGTGGATCTCGCAACGCAGGCGCCGGAACTGCAAGGACGCGCAATCCACACGCCGCTTGACGCGCTGCTCGCGCAGTCCGACTTCGTCGTCGCCATGCTGCCTTTGTCGGACAGCACGCGCGACATGATCGACGCCAAGGTGTTCGGCGCGATGAAGCCTGGCGCCATCTTCATCAACGGCGGACGAGGCGCCACGGTGCGCGAAGACGCGCTGCTCGCGGCGCTCGATCACGGCACGCTGCGCGCCGCCGGCCTCGACGTGTTCGCGACGGAGCCGCTGCCCATGGATTCGCCGCTGCGTACGCATCCTCGCGTGACGCCGTTGCCGCACATCGGCTCGGCCACGCACGAGACGCGCCACGCCATGGCCGAGCTTGCGACGACCAATCTGCTGCGTGCCTTGGCCGGTGAGCGGCCGCTCGCCGTCTACGACACGGCTTCGGCTTGAACGCACGAAATCCCATGCAGCGAACGGGGCGCGCGACCATTGCCGACGTGGCCAAGGCGGCCGGCGTGTCGAAGGCCACCGTCTCGCGCTTCCTCAACCATCGCGAGCGACTGCTGAGTCCGGACATCGCGGCGCGCGTCGAAGCCGCGGTCGCCCAACTCGACTACACGCCGAGCCCGATGGCGCAGGCGCTGAGCCGCGGCCGATCGCGGCTCATCGGCCTGATCGTGGCCGACATCACCAATCCGTACTCGGTGGCCGTGCTGCGCGGTGCCGAGAAGGCCTGCCAGGACGCCGGCTACCTCGTGATGCTCTTCAACCTGGGCAACGATATCGATCGCGAGCGCGAGGCCATCGATGCGCTGACTGGCTACCAGGTCGACGGCTTCATCCTCAACACGCTGGGTCGTGGTGCCGGGCTGGTCGATGCCGATGCGCTGCACGGCAAGCCGGCGGTGCTGGTGGACCGTCGTCACGCCGGCATGCATACCGATTTCGTGTCGCTGGACAACGTGGCCGCGATGAAGTCGGCATGCAGCCATCTCGTGGACGGCGGATTCCGCGAACTGCTCTACATCACCGAACCGCTGAAGGGCGTGAGTTCGCGGCGTGAGCGTTCGGCGGCGTTCGGCGCCTGCATGAAAGCGCACGAGCCGCGCGTGGCCGGTGAGGTTTTCGAATGCACGGGCGACGACAGCGAAAGCCTCGATACCGCATTGCGCGCGTTGCACAAGCGTGCCCGACGTGGCCGCCGCGCCGCCGTGCTGGCCGGCAACGCGGTCGTGACGCTGCGCGTGGCGACGGCCATGGCACGGCTGGGGCTGAGTTTCGGCGCGGACATCGGATTTGTCGGCTTCGACGATCCCGACTGGGCGCCGCTGATCGGGCCCGGCCTGACCGCCGTCGCACAACCCACCGACGCGATCGGACGTACTGCCGCCGCCTGCCTGATCGAACGGCTGCAGGGCCTCGAAGGGCCGCCACGGCAACTCTTGCTGCCGGGCGAACTGGTGATTCGAGGGTCGTCGAGCCAGGCTTGAGGGCAGACTGTGGAAGCCGTCATTCACGTCAACAGGACCGCCTCACCAATCTTTGCCGGATTCGCCACGATGCTGATCGACGAGATTCGATCCTCGTTCGTCTCGAACGCCAGCACTGAATGCAGCGTACCGTTGAAGAAGCGAAGCAGTCCCAACTCGCCGTTGACGCGCACCGGGCGATAGTCGAGCCGCGCGGCATGCGCGGAAACTTGACGGGCGATCACGTGGAAGAGCCGCGCGATGCGCTCTGCTCCATGCAAGGGCTTGAGCACGACGCGCGCATTGCCGCCACCGTCTGCCACGACCTGCGCATCGTTAGACAGCAGCGCGACGATGCGGTCGATGTCGCCGCTCGTCGTGGCCGCCACGAACTGCTCCACCAGCCAGCGATGCTGTGCCGGCGACGCTCGAAAGCGTCCGCGCGGCTCGCCCAAGCGTTGCCTCGCCCGATACACCAGCTGGCGGCATGCGCCCTCACTGCGTTGAAGGGCGTCGGCGACATCGGTGTAGTTGTAATCGAGCACTTCGTGAAGCAGGAATGAAGCGCGCTCATCCGGGCTCAATCGCTCGAGCATCAACAGAAAGGCGATGGACAAGTGCTGGGCCTTCTCCAGCTCGGTCTCGGGCGATGCCACCTCCGCAACGATGGGCTCTGTCAACCACGGCCCGACGTAGGACTCTCGTTCCACTTTCAAGGTCCGCAGGCGATCGATGCACAAGCGCGTCGTCACGCTCACCAGCCACGCTTCGGGCGAGCGCACGCGGCTGGTTTCGGCCTGACGCCACCTGAGGTAGACCTCCTGCACGGCGTCTTCAGCCTCCTGCCGTGTTCCCAACATCCGGTAAGCAATACCGAATAGGCGTGACCGCAGGTTCAAAAAAGTCTGGGTATCCGTCATCGCAGTGAACAGTCGTGGACGGTGACTCGGCACGCGGTGGTGACGAAACCGGAACCTCAAACGTCTTGTTCGATGAGGCTCATCGCCGAGGGGTTTCACGATGTATAGCGACTTCAATCAACCATTGACGTGGGAAGGAAATATGCTTGAGCACACCAGCACAGATGAACAGCGCATTCTCGTCACGGGCGGTACCGGCCATCTCGGCCGTGACATCGTGGGCCAACTGCTGGCCCGGGGCAAACAGGTACGAGTCTTGGCCAGGCTGCCGGGCGACGACCCACGGGTCGAATGGACCCGCGGTGATCTTGCGACGGGCGCCGGCTTGCGCGAAGCGCTTCATGGCGTGACCACCGTCATCAACGCTGCGACCTTCTCTCCGATCGCCCAGCGCGGCCGGATCCGACTGGTGGACTTCTTCACCACGCCTTCAGCGGTGGACGTGGGCGGAACGGGGCTGCTGCTGCATGAATGCCGGAATGCCGGGGTGCAGCATTTTCTGCACGTGTCCATCGTCGGCCTCAGCGAGGCTGCTTCGCTTCCTTATAGCAAGGTGAAGCTACAAGGCGAAACACTGGTTCGGCAATCGGATGTTCCGTGGTCCGTGGTGCGCGCCGGCCCGTTTTATTACCTGCTGGCGCGTCTCTTTGCCAGCATACGATGGATGCCTTGGTGGATCGTTCCCAACGTCATCATGGACGCGGTGGACACCGCCGATGTCGCGTCGTATCTCATCGAGTGCGTCGACGACGGCAGGCGCGGTGTGCGTGACGAGATCGGCGGGCCGTCAGCACTGCAGCTCTCGGAGCTTGCCCGCCAATATCTGCAAGCACGCCGACTGAACAAGCGCGTGGTCGGCTTCGATGTCGCCCCACAGACGGCGGTCCGGCTGGGCTTTGCCGAAGCGCACGGCCGCAAGGGGACCGCTGCCTGGCGTGAATGGCTCGCCGCCAACATCGACGAACCCAAAGGCAGGGTCAGGCGAGCGCCACTGCCTGCAACCGCATTCACTCCCGATGAAAGAGGCGCAAATTGACTACCAACCCACTCGACACCTGGCATCGCATCGTCGTTACTCAAGATCCGAGCGGTCTGCGAGACCTGCTCGCCGACGACGTGGTGTTCCACTCTCCCGTCGTCCACTCGCCGCAACGCGGCAAGGAACTCGCGACGCGTTACCTGGACGCCGCGCTGCACGTGTTCTTCAACCCGACCTTCCACGTCGTTCGCAAGCTCTTCGGCGAGAAGGACGCGATGCTTGAGTTCGAGAGCGACATCGATGGCGTGACCATCAACGCGGTGGACATCGTCAAATGGAATGCCGCTGGCCAGATCGTCGACTTCAAGGTGATGGTCAGGCCACTGAAGGCGATCGGCGTGGTGCAGCAGAAGATGACGGCGAGGCTTCAGGCGGGCAAGTGACGGACTCGTTGGGGACGCTCGATCGCCTTCGCAGAATTGCAGCTGACTCCATCGCCGTCCTTGACCCGAACGTATCGGGGTAGGCATGATTCAGTATCGCCGCCACCCAATTCGGGGACGGGCTCAAGATGCTGGGAGGTGGGACATGATTGGGCGTCGTCGAATCATCTCTGGCCTCGCGTGTGCCCTTGGGACGACGGCGCTGGCCCAGGTTCCGGGGCGGACGTATCACATCGCCTGGTTCGGATACACGGCAAAGAACACTGCGGACGAGGACCGGTACTTGGCGGCGTTCATCAATCGACTGGTTGAGCTCGGCTTCGTGGAAGGTAGGAACCTGACAATCGATTGGCGCTACGCGGAGGGAAAGAATGAACGCTACGCGGAGTTCGCTGCAGAGATGCGGGACAAGGGTGTCGACCTGGTCGTTACCGGCACTTCGACGGCGGCACACGCCGTGGTCGAGGCAAGCCGTAACATCCCAGTAGTCACGTTCGGAATCTTCGACCCGCTGCATACGGGTCTGGTCGAGAGCTTCGCACATCCGGGCGGCCAGGTCACTGGGATTTCAAACTTCAACTCCGACCTCATGCCAAAGCGAGTCGAGCTGTTCAAGGCCGCGGTCCCCACCGTCTCCAAGATCGCATTGGCCCGATGCCCGGAATGCGGGCGGCTGTCGGGCCTCAGCAGCGCAAGTATTGATGCGGCTTTCGAGAGCTACCGTGAAAGCGCGCGATCGGTTGGAGTCACCCTCATCCCCCTGGACATCAACGCGTCCGCAGATTTCTCGGCGGCGGTCGCGTTGATCGAGAGGCAACGAGCCGACGGAGTACTCCTGGGACCCAACCAGATCAACGCGAAGCTGCAGGATGACTGGCTTGCCTTCGAGGCAGCGAATCGGGTGCCTGTGATGGCAGGCAATCGCTTTGGAGCTCTCCTGTCATACGGCCCGGACTATGCGGCGATCTTCCGACGCGTGGCGGAGATCGGGGTGCAGATACTCAATGGCGCAAAGCCCGGCGACCTGCCGATGGAGCTGCCAACGAAGGTTGAGTTCGTTGTCAATCTGAAGGTTGCCAGAACCATTGGCTTGACCATCCCGCAGAGCGCGCTCCTTCGGGCCGACCAGGTCATATCGTGAGTCTCTCGTTGAGGCATGCTGTGCCGAAACCTGTTCCACTTGAGGAATCTGCTTCCCCCTGAGAGGTCGCATCATGAGAAATGCCTCCGCCGACCATGACCAGCTGGAGCGACTTGCTCGCCGTCGCGCCAGCGCCAAGATGGGTTGGTACATCCATGCGTTCGTGTACGTTCTGGTGAACCTGCTCCTCATTCTGTTGGCTTCTTCGCGCGGGCAGAACTGGTATGTGTACCCGCTCCTCGGCTGGGGCCTGGGGCTCCTGATACACGGCGCGGTGGTATTCCTTGTCGCGCCGGGCGGGGGCCTCTACGAGCGGGTGCTTGAGCGCGAGCGCAAGTCGCTGCGGGGCGGTGACCGTCGGTGACGCCTGATGGCCGGCTCTTGCCGGTCATGTTTTCCTTAGTGCTCGTCAGGTGGATGGCTTGGCCAATCCATAACCCAACTGGCGCTCGTGCCGTATTGAGAGCAACGCCACTTCTCGCTCGGAATGAGCGTAGAGCACTACGTGGCGAGCCAGCACCAGCTCCCGCAGCTCGGGCTGGCCAAGTGCTCGGGCAACTTGCCTTGCCTGCTCAGCTTGAAATTGCCCCCAGCCCGACCTGGCGTCTAGGAACCGAGCGGGTCGGCCGCTTGTGGGCGCGAACGAGAGAAGTGCCCGCGCTTTGACCACTTCAGCCTGCAATTTCTTGAAGCGCGCCGGCGCAGAAGCCGCGTCCTGTTCCTCCATGAAGCTACGTGCAGCGTGCAGGCACACCAGAAAGTTCGGAACCGCCCGAACCCTTGCGTTGACGGGAATGCTCACGGCGCCGATGCGACGCCGAGGGCCTGGTCCAGTTCCTCGTCAGACACGAACTGCCCCGCCAAGGCCTGCCGCAGGCCGGCGATGGCGTCTTCAGCAAGCACGAGGTTGGCGTGCTCCGACTCGAGGGCATGGTAGTAGTCCAGCCGGCGTGCATCGACCAAGGCAACGTAGCTCGCCCCGTTCTTGGTCAATACCTTCTCTGAGCCGCTGCCGACCACGTCTTCGGCCAACTCGGTGAGCCGGGCGCGCGCTTCGCTGATGGGAACAATGTCTGATGCTCTCAATGGCATATTGCAGTATCCGTTAAGGTTTGCATTAATACCACTCTAGCAGCGAAATCTGCTCCCTGCAATCGCCGCCGGAGCTCTGGCTCAGAAGCTCTTCACGTTGGGTCCAGGGGCAACCTGGCCCGCCCAATCCGGCAGAGACTGCGCATCCGCCGTCAAGAGACTGGCTGCGGAGAAGCCCGCCGTGCGTCGGGTCAGGGCTGGTTCACCGCGGCCACCTGGTCTTCCCAATCCGGCTGCGGTACTGGGTAGGGCCTAGCTTGATCGGCGCCCCGTGTGCGCGGCGGCTCGGGCGCGCTAAGCCTCGACCAGCGCGAGCACGCGCAACGGACTGCCCGAGCCTTCCTGGATCTTCAGCGGCGCCGACACGATCAGCGCCCCGGTGGGAGGAAGCTGATCCAGATTCTTCAGGCACTGAAGCCCATATCGGTTGGCGCCATGCATCAGCGTGTGGCAGGGGTAGGCCAGCGGCCAGCCGTACGACTGGCCGGCATCCGTGTTGATGGTCTCGACGCCGAACCCATGCACGTTCCGCTCGCGGATCAGCCACTCGACCGCCGCCTGGGTCGGGCCCGGCGTGTGCGCGCCGTCTTCGCGCATGTTGACGAAGGCGGCCGGGTCGCTGAGCCGCTTGGACCAGTCGGTGCGGAACAGCACCCAGGCACCTTCGGGAATCCGGCCGTGGGTGGATTCCCAGGCCTCGAGGAACTCGACGGTGAGCAGCCAGTCGGGGTTGTCCGCGACCTCCACGCTGGCGTCGATGACCACGGCGGGCGCGATGAAGTTGTCGGGCGCGATGGTGTCGACGGTATTGCGCGGGTGGTCCTTGCCCGTGACCCAGTGCGCGGGCGCATCGAAATGCGTACCGGTGTGCTCGCCGCATGAAAAGTTGTTCCAGTACCAGCCGGGGCCCGCTTCGTCGTAATGGGAGATGCGCTCCATCTTGAACGGCGAGACCTGGCCGAACTGCGGCGGCAGTTGCAAGGCGGGGAAGTCTTCGCTCAAGGTGTGCGTCAGGTCGATCGTGCGAACCGTCTGGTTGCGCATGGCCTGGGCCAGTTCGGTCAGGATAGTCATCGGTGGGTCCTGTGAAGAGAAATGGAGATTAAACGCTGCGCCGCGCGGTCACTTCAAGCTCGACCTTCGCACCTTCCACGGCCAGGGCGCTGCAGAGCGTGGTGTTCGCCGGGCGGTTGCTGCCCAGGCGCCGCCGCAGCACCTGGCTGACCGCCACCACGTCGCCACGGTCGGGTATGTAGACGCGCACGCGGACCACGTCGGCCAGGCTTGAATGCGCCTGCGAGAGGGCGCTCTCGATCGTGTCGAGGGCGACCTCGCACTGCTGCTCCGCCGTCGCAGGAAACTCGCCGGTCGCAAAGTCCTGCCCCAGCGTGCCGGAGACGAAGACCCATTCGCCGTCGACCACCGCGCGCGAGTAGCCGGCCAGTTCTTCCCAGCGCGAGCCGCTCTGGATGAATTCGCGTCCCATGTTCGACGCGCTCGTCATTGCGCCTTGAAGCCCGACTCGCGAATCACCTTGCTCCAGTTGCGGTTGGTGTCGACCACCCATTGCGCGACCTCACGGGCCGGCGCCGGATCAACCTCGTTGCCCATCTTCGCAAGGCGTTCCTGCAGTTCGGGCTCCGCCAGCACGGTCTTCATCGCCTGGTCGAAGGTCTCGACGAATTCCGGCGACATGCCCTTCGGTCCGAAGAAGGCCAGCCAGGGATTCTTGTCGATGCCGCTGAACCCGAGTTCTCGGAAGGTCGGGATTTCCGGTGCGGTCTTGCTGCGCTCCTGGCCCGAGCTGGCCAGGATGTGGACCTTGCCGTTGCGGTGGTATTCGATCAGCTCGGTCATCGAGGCGATGCCGATCGGGATCTGGCCGGCGAGCAGGTCCTGCACCATGGGCGCGCCGCCCTTGTAGGGCACCGAGTTCATCGTGACGCCGAAGGACTTGCCGATGATGTGGCCGATGAACTGCGGCACGCTGCCTGCGGCTGGCACGCCGTAGTTGGCCTCGGTCGGATGCGCCTTCACCCAGGCGCGGAGTTCGGCCATGTCCCTGACGCCGGTGGAGGCGCTGACGGCGAGCACGTTGTAGTAGCCCGCCACGCCAGCCAGCGCGGTGAAGTCGTTCACCGGGTCGTAGCCGGCGGCGGCGACCGTCAGAGGAATGATCACCTGCGTGTGGTCGATCGACAGCATGATCGTCGAGCCGTCCGGCGGCGCGGCCTTGAGCAACTGCGCGGCAATCTGCCCCCCGGCGCCGGGCTTGTTGTCGACGATGAAGACCTGGCCGTTCATGGCCTTGCCGAGCTTGTCGACGATGGCGCGTGCCACCACGTCCGTGGCGCCGCCCGGAGGAAACCCCACCAGCACGCGGATCGGACCGGTGTAGGGCTTCGTGGCGGCGAACAATGGCGACGAGAGCGCGGGCGCGAGCAGGGCGGCGGTGAATGCCTGGCCGAAGTGACGTCGGTTCATGGTTTTCTTCCTCGTGGTGGTTTTCGGAGAACTGGCGGGTGCTAACCGTGGTGCTTCTGCAGATCCAGCCGTGCGTGGATCAACAGCACTTCGACTTCGTGGCAGCGCACGAGGCGCAGCCACCGGTCATCGTCCATGCCGGGTGTGCGTGACGCGAGCAGGCTGATCCGGCAGCAATCGTTGCCTTGGCCGAAGGCGGTGCCGGGTTCGACCACGGCGCTGATGCGCGGGCTCAACGCTTCCGGCGAGCCGCCCACGTGATAGACGACCATGAGGCGCGCCGCGTCGGCGACGGGACGCACCCAGCTCGGCTGATCGTCGAACAGGGAGTGGCCCTGCACCACGCCATCGCCGACGGAGCGCGTCTGCCAGCACCCCATCGCCCATTGCCCGAGCTGAAGGCCGTCGGCAAGAAAGGCCAAGGCGACATCCGCGGACACCCGGCACACGATCGAGGCGCGATGCGACGGCAAGGAAAGCGTCGACATTGGGGACATCAGCGTGTCAGGCGCGCCAGTTCGCGCAGGGCGCCGACAACGTCGTCGGCGGTGTTGTAGAAGTGCGGGGCGATGCGAATGACGTCGTTGCGCGCCGAGACGACGTAGCCGGCTTGCAGCATCTGTGCCTCGACCTGCGCGGCATTCGGGATGCGGACCGCCGTATTGGCGCCCTTGGCGGAAGGCGTCGCCGGGCTGGCCACCGACAATCCCAGGCGTGCGGCTTCTTCGAGCGCGACCTCGGACAGTTGCGCCAGGTACGCCTCGATGGCGGGCACGCCGATCTCGTTGAGCAGGCCGATGCTGGCGCGCGCCACGCTGGCGCACATCATGGGCGGCGTGCCCGTGTTGAAGCGCTGGGCGCCGGCGGCGAAATCCAGCTTGCCGGGGTCGAACTCGAAGGGGTTCACGCGGCCGAACCAGCCGGTGACCGTGGGCGTGAGGTGCCGCGCGAGTTCGGGCCGCACATAGAGGAAGGCGATGCCCGGAATCCCGAGCAGGTACTTCTGTGCGCCGGCGGCGAGGATGTCGATATCCTGCGCGCGGACGTCGATCGCGATCGAACCGGCGGACTGGTACGCGTCGACGAACTGGACGGCGCCCCGCCTGCGCGCTTCGCGGCCGGTGGCGGCGATGTCGACGATCTGGCCGTCGTAGAAGCAGGCGTGCGACACCGACACCAGCGCGGTCTGCGCGTCGATGGTTGCCGCGATGCGGCGCGTCGCATCCGTGCTGCCGGCATGGCCCTGCACGAAGCGCACCTGCGCGCCGCGAGGCTGCTGCGCCAGCCAGACGTGACAGAGCGACGGGAAGTCGAGCGTGGTGGTGACGATGTCGCGGCGATCGCCCTCGAACCGAAGCGACGAGGCGATGCTCGACGCGGCATCCGACACGCTGCCCAGCACGGCGATGTCATCAGCATCGGCATGGATCATGCGAGCGAACTCCGCGCGCGCCAGCGCCACCTGGTCCATCCAGTAGCCCCAATCGGCACCGCGCCGCATCCAGACTTCGAGGTATTCGTCGATCGCGCGCTTGACCGGCAGGCTGAGCGCGCTTTGCGAGCAACTGGACAGCTGGATCGCGTTGTCCAGGATGGGGAAGAGCTTTCGGTACGAAGAGAATGGGTGTTTCATGAACTTGCCTTGTGCAACGACAAGGCCTTGAGGCGATGAACAAGAATGCCGACGCGGCAGCATCCCCTTCGGCGTGGATCGAGGTGCCGCATTTCGGTTGGAACACACTGATCGCGGACAGTGCGCCCACGGTGTTGTTTCGCAAGGGGGAAACCCTGTATTCGCAGGGCGACCCCGTCACGCACGTGTATGTGGTGGAGGAGGGGCGCGTGCGACTGGTGCTGCTGTCGGAGGCCGGCCATGAGAAGCACATGGCCATCGTCGGCACGCACGGCATGGTCGGGGAGTGCAGCGCATTCCTCGACGGCCGGCACTCGGTGAGCGCCGTGGCCTCGTCGGATGTCGTCGCGCGCCAGGTCGAGCGCGCGCAGTTGCTGCAGCGCATGGAGCGCGATCCGGAATGCCTGCGCCAGGTGCTGTGGCTCATGAGCGTCAAGCTGCGTGTGCTGGCGAACCAGAACCTGCTGCTGAGCCAGGCGACGGCGGCCCAGCGGGTGATCCATCATCTGGTGCAACTGGCCGACACGTACGGCGAGGTGCAGGCGGCCGGTGTT
This sequence comes from Variovorax sp. 10L426, assembly GCF_056395305.1. Classification (NCBI taxonomy): domain Bacteria; kingdom Pseudomonadati; phylum Pseudomonadota; class Betaproteobacteria; order Burkholderiales; family Comamonadaceae; genus Variovorax; species Variovorax sp. 10L426. The sequence continues at coordinate 182,285 of NZ_JBFTJF010000011.1, forward strand.
TCGATCCGCATTTCCTTCACGCACCAGGAGATGGCCAACATCACCGGCCTCAGCCGCGTCATGACCTCGAACGTGCTGATTCAGCTTCAGGATGAGGGACTGATCGAGATGGCCAGGTCGCATTGCGTGATTCGCGATATGCAGGGGTTGAGGCGGCGTGCGCCGGGTCTGTGATGCGTTTTGAAAGGTTGTGGGCCAGTTTAGGAATGCGCCGGAACGCCGTATGTCAACGGCTTTACATCGGCTGAAGTTTTTTCGCGGCCGACCTTTCGACCTTTTGATCATTCGCCCCGTCGTTTCGTCCGAAAGGCGCGGCGCTTCGCCGCAATGCTGGCTTCCGCCTGCCAGCATCCGACTCTAGAGTTGGGCAGTTGCCGGCGAACGCCGTGGAAGGGACCCTCATGAACACGCTCAATCTCGGAATCGCCAAGGTGCTGGTCCTCGGCGCCGGCAAGGTAGGGGCCACGGTGGCCGACATGGTGGCCGAGTACCACCACCTGCCCGTCACGCTCGCCGACCGCATCCATCCGCCGCACGCGCCTGGCGACCGGCTGGTGTCGCGCGCGCTCGTCGATGTCGAGAACGACACGGCACTCGCTGCGGCTCTGGCTGGCCATGACGTGGTAATCAACGCCTTGCCCTTCTATCTCGCGGCACGCGTTGCAGCCGCGGCCCGCGCCCATGATGTGCACTACTTCGACTTGACCGAAGACGTGGCCGCAACCACCGCCATCCGTGCCATGGCCGATGGCGCGAACGCCGTGCTGATGCCGCAGAGCGGACTCGCACCCGGCGTGATCGGCATGCTGGGCGGCCACCTGGCGGGGCGCTTCGACGAACTCTACGACCTGCACCTGCGCGTCGGCGCGCTCTCGCGCCATGCGACCAACGGCCTGCGGTACAACTTCACCTGGAGCATCGATGGCGTGATCAACGAGTACTGCCAGCCGTGCGCGGCCATTGCGCAGGGCCGGCCGGTGTCGGTGCAGCCGCTCGAAGGCCACGAGACGCTGGTGCTCGACGGCGACACCTACGAAGCCTTCAACACCTCCGGCGGGCTCGGAACGCTCTCCGAGACACTGGCCGGGCGGGTGCGCAACCTCGACTACAAGACGATCCGCTATCCCGGCCACCGCGATGCCATGGCTTTCCTGTTGCACGACCTGCGCCTGATCGAGCGGCGTGACCTGCTGCGGCAGGTGCTCGAACAAGCCGTGCCGCACAGCCGGGAGGACGTCGTGATCGTGTTCGCTTCGGCATCCGGCCTGCGAGGCGGACGCTTCGAGCAGGAAACCCGCATGGCGCGCATCCACGGCGGCCGGCTGCGCGGCGTGGACCGGACCGCGATCGAACTGGCGACTGCGGCCGGCGTGGTCGGCGTGTTCGAGTTGCTGCGAAATGGCCGCCTGCCGGCACGTGGATTCGTCGGACAGGAGCACGTGTCGCTCGAAGACTTCCTTGCCACCCGCGTCGGCGGCTGCTATGCCGCGCTGGGCGCACCGGGCGCCGACGCGGCACCGCCCAGCCCGCACCGCGGCACGACCTTCGCTCATACTTGGCCGCCACAGGCGCGACGCCGCGCCAGGAAGGAGCCCAGCGAATGAACGACCTGCGAAATGTCTTCGAACGGAGCGGCATCGCCGCCTCCGAACTGTCCGGTGGCACCTTGGCCGTGCGCTCGGCCGTCGAAGGCGCCGAACTGGCGCGGCTGCACGAGACACCGATGGCAACGATGCCCGACGTGATCGGGCGGTCGGCTGCCGCCTTCCGCCATTGGCGCGAAGTCCCGGCGCCGGCGCGCGGCGAGCTGGTTCGCCTGTGGGGCGAAGAGCTTCGCAAGGCGAAGGCCGACATCGGCCACATCGTGTCGATCGAGGTCGGCAAGATCGCGCAGGAAGGCCTGGGCGAAGTGCAGGAGGGCGTCGACATCTGCGAATTCGCGCTCGGCCTGTCGCGGCAGCTCTATGGCAAGACCATCGTGTCCGAGCGGCCCGGCCACCGCATCATGGAGCAGTACCACCCGCTGGGGCCGGTGGCGGTCATCACGGCATTCAACTTTCCGAGCGCGGTGTTCGCGTGGAACGCAGCCATCGCGCTGGTGTGCGGCGACCCGGTGATCTTCAAGCCGTCGGAGAAGGCGCCCTTGTCCGGGCTCGCGACGTTCAGGGCCTTGGAGCGCGCGATGGCGCGATTCGACCGCGCGCCGGAGGGACTCGCGCAGATCGTCATCGGCCGTGCGGCACAGGCGCAGGCGCTCGTCGACAGCACCGACATCGCGCTGGTGTCCGCGACCGGCTCCACGCGCATGGGCCGCGAAGTCGGTCCGCGCGTCGCCGCACGCTTCGGCCGGCGCATCCTCGAACTCGGCGGCAACAACGCGATGATCGTGACGCCCGCCGCCGATCTCGACATGGCACTGCGGGCGATCCTCTTCAGCGCGGTGGGCACTGCCGGCCAGCGCTGCACCTCGCTGCGCCGGCTCATCGTCCATCGCACCGTCAAGGACGCGCTGATCGCCAAGCTGCTGCCGGCCTATGAAAGCCTGCGCATCGGGCATCCGCTGGAGGAGGGCACGCTGGTCGGCCCGCTGATCGACGAGGCGGCGTACAACACATTGCGGCGCGCCATCGACGATGTCGAGGCACAGGGCGGCCGCATCCTCACGGGCGGTGACCGCGTGCTGGCCGACCGCTTCCCCGAGGCCTTCTACGTGCGTCCCGCCATCGCGGAAATGCCGACGCAAACCGAACTGGTTCGCCGCGAAACCTTCGGTCCGCTGCTCTATGTGCTCGGCTACGAGGATCTCGACGCGGCGATCGCGATGCACAACGATGTTCCGCAGGGACTGTCGTCGTGCATCTTCTCGAATGACTTGCGCGAGGTCGAGCGCTTCATCTCCGCGGCCGGTTCCGACTGCGGCATGGCCAACGTCAACATCGGCCCGAGCGGCGCGGAGATCGGCGGCGCATTCGGCGGCGAGAAGGAAACCGGCGGCGACCGCGAGAGCGGGTCCGACGCGTGGAAGCAGTACATGCGGCGCACCACCAACACCATCAATTTCTCGACCGAACTGCCGCTGGCGCAGGGCATCCGGTTCGGTTGAGTTGCTCGCTACGCAGCCAGCCGCACCGGAATCCGCCGCCGCCCGAAGCCTTTCTCGAAGGCGCCGAAGCGGCCGGCGATCGGCGTGCCGCAATGCGGGCAGATGCCGCGCTCGTCGAGTTGGCAGTCCAGCACGAGATACCAGTCGCGCCGCACCAGCGCTTCGTGGCATTGCGGGCAGAAGGTGGTGCCGCCTTCGACATCGTGCACGTTGCCGGTGTAGACGTGGGGCAGCCCGTTGGCGAGCCCGATCGCGCGGGCTCGCGTCAGCGTGGCCGGTGGCGTCGGGGTGACGTCGAGCATCTTGTAGTCCGGATGAAATGCCGTGAAGTGCAGCGGCACATCCGGCCCGAGCCGGTCGGTGATCCAGCGCGTCATCGCATCGATCTCGGCATCGCTGTCGTTGTGCCCGGGAATCAGCAGCGTGGTGATCTCGAACCAGCAGTCGGTCTCGAACCGCAGGTACTGCAGCGTGTCGAGCACCGGCGCGAGGTGGGCGCCGGTCTGCTGGAAGTAGAAGCGCTCGGTGAAGCCTTTCAGGTCGACGTTCGCCGCGTCCATATGGTTGTAGAAAGCGCGCCGCGGCTCGGCATGCATGTAGCCCGCCGTCACCGCGACGCTGTGCAGGCCGAGCGCGTGGCAGGCGTCGGCGGTGTCCATCGCGTACTCGGCAAAGATCACGGGGTCGTTGTAGGTGAAGGCCACGCTCGCGGCGCCGCTTGCGCGCGCCGCCTCGGCGATTCGTTCGGGCGAGGCGGCGTCCATCAGCCGGTCCAGTTCGCGGCTCTTCGAGATGTCCCAGTTCTGGCAGAACTTGCAGGCGAGGTTGCAGCCCGCCGTGCCGAAGCTCAACACGCTGCTGCCGGGAAAGAAGTGGTTGAGCGGCTTCTTCTCGATCGGATCGATGCAGAAGCCCGAACTGCGCCCGTAGGTGGTGAGCACCATCGCGTCGCCCACGCGCTGGCGCACGAAGCACATCCCGCGCTGGCCTTCGTGCAGCCGGCAGTCGCGCGGGCACAGGTCGCACTGGATGCGCCCGTCGTCGAGCCGGTGCCACCAGCGACCGGGCGTCATGGCAGCGCTTCGAAAGCGATCGAGCAGTAGCCGACCACGCGGTCGTGGGTGCCGACGGTATCGCCCGAGTTGCGCAAGTCGAGCAGCCGAGGCGCGAGGCCCTGCCGGCGCGCGGCGACCAGCGCGCCGTTGATTGCCGTCGATCCGCAGGCCTCGTGTGGCGAGAGGCCGGCGTCGAGCCGCAGGATGCGTTCCGCGGTGGCCCGGTCGGCGACGCGGGCCTGGGCGTACGGCAGGTAGTGCGACAGGTCGGAGCTGATCACGATCACCGTCTCCGCGCCGCCCCAGAGCCGTTCCAGCACTTGCGCCACCGCCTCCGCGCCGGCGTCGCCAACCACCAGCGGCACGAGCGTGAAGTGGCCGAGCACGGCCTGGAGGAATGGCAACTGGACTTCGAGCGAATGCTCGCGCTCGTGCGCCGCGTCGTTGCGGATCACCTGCGGCAGGTCGTCGAGGCTGGCGAGCGCCTCGGCGTCAAGCGGGATGCGGCCCAGCGGTGTCTCGAAGGCCGTGGCCTCTGGGGCAGCGAGGCCGCGCACCCGCACGCGATGCGCGGGGCCAAGCAGCACGACGCGGCGGATGACGGGCTCGCGCCGCCGTCCGAGCAGGGCATACGCGCGCGCGGCGATCGGGCCGGAATATTCGTAGCCGGCGTGCGGCGCGATGAGCAGTTTCGGTGGGGGGAGTGCACCCTCGCTATCGGCAACTTCGTCCAGATAGCCTGCGATCTGCCCGCGCAGCGCGATGGGCGCGGCGGGGTAGAACAGGCCGTCGACAGCGGCGCGGCGCACGGCAGGCATGGGCATGACTCCTGTCGTTGAATTTGAACCTTCCGCGGCTGAAAATCAACCTTGGCCGGCTTCGCCGAAGCGCCTCATCCGGGAGATCGCCATGAATGAAGAGACCTTCAATCTCAGCATCCGCAAGTTTCTCAAGATGGTCGGCGTCAGCTCACAGCGCGAGATCGAACAGGCCGTGGCGAAGGCGCTTGCGGCAGGGGCGGTCGCCGGCAACGCCGCCTTGCCGGTCAGGATGACTTTGGAGATCCCGGGCCTCCAGCTGAAGATCGGGTTCGACGGCGAGATTCGGCTGGACTGAGATCTCCCCCAGCCTCGCCCACTTCGTGTGGCTCGGGCACCCCCTCACCGGGGGCAACCCTGGCGGCCAGGCGAAGCCGGTTCCGCGGGGTTTCTGGAGTGGGCTGAGCCGCCCCGTCAGGCTGCCTGAGGCGGTGGCGCCACGGCGCTGCGGCGGTCGATCTTGCGGCTGAGGACCACCGAGGTGTGCGTGTGCTGGATGCCTTCGATCAGGCCAATGCGGTCGAGCAGCGCGTCGAGCTGCTCGTTGCTCTCGCAGCGCAGGAACACCATGTAGTCGTACGGGCCACTGACGGCTGAAAGCTCCTCGACTTCGGGCAGGCGTTCGAGCGCGCGGACGACGGCGGCGCCAGTCTTCGGTGCAACGACGAGGCCGCAATAGGCGCGCACCGCCGCCTGTTCGAGCCGCTGGCCGAGTCGCACACCGTAGCCTGAGATCACGCCTTCGCGCTCGAGCCGCGCAATACGGGCTACGACCGTGGTGCGTGCCAACTTGAGCTTGCGCGCCAGCGTCGCCGCCGGCTCGCGTGCGTTGGCCTGGAGCAGGCTCAGCAGATGGCGGTCGGTGTCGTCCAAGACGGATGCAGCTTCAGTCCACTTCGGCGATCAGCTCGATCTCGACGCAGGCGCCCATCGGGACCTGCGCGACGCCGAAGGCGCTGCGGGCGTGGGCACCTTTTTCGCTGCCGAAGACTTCGGCGAGCAATTCGCTGGCGCCATTGGTCACGAGGTGCTGCTCGGTGTAGGTGCCGACCGAGTTGACCAGGCTCATGACCTTGACGATGCGCTTGATCTTGTTGAGATCGCCCACCGCGGCATGCAGCGTGCCGAGGAGGTCGATCGCGATGGCGCGAGCGGCCTGCTTGCCTTCGTCCGTCGTCATCGTGGCGCCGAGCTGGCCGACCCACGGCTTGCCGTCCTTCCGCGCGATGTGGCCCGAGAGGAAGACCAGCTTGCCGGTCTGCACGAAAGGCACGTAGGCCGCGGCCGGGACCGAGACGGGCGGCAGGGTGATGCCGAGGGTGGAGAGTTTGTCGTAGATGCTCATCAGGGCTCCTGGTTCTGGGATTGCGATTGCGATTGTGTTTGTGTTTGTGTTTGCGTCTGCGCGACCTGCACCGCTTCGTCCCGGCGCTCCTCCAGCGGCAGCACCGTGACGCCGACGTGCAGGGTATGCCGCGCGCCGCCGTGCAGCACGCCACGCATCGGCGACACGTCGGAGTAGTCGCGGCCGATGGCCAGCGTCACGTAGTCTTCGCCGGGCTGGCGGCCGTTGGTCGGATCGAAGTCGGCCCAATCGCCAGGCCCATCTTCGCCGGGCAAATAGACCGACACCCAGGCGTGCGACGCGTCGGCGCCGACCAGGCGGGGCTCGCCGGGCGGCGGCTGGGTGAGCAGATAGCCGCTCACGTAGCGCGCGGGCAAGCCCATGGTGCGCAGGCAGGCGATCATGATGTGCGCGAAGTCCTGGCACACGCCCTTGCGCTGCGCGAGCGCCTCGATGGCCGGCGTGCTGATCTCGGTGCTGTCGGCGTCGTAGGTGAAGTCGCGGAACATGCGCATCGTCAGGTCCATCGCGGCGTCGAAGGCCGGACGGCCGGCCGCGAAGCTGGCGCGCGCGTAGGCGGCAAAGTCGTCATGGCGCGGCACGTAGCGCGAGGGGAAGACGAATTCCGCCGCGGGGTCGTAGCTCGAATCCTTCACGTAGCGGAAGCGCTCGCGCACTTCTTCCCATGGCAGGTCGCGCGCCACGGCGGGCGACAGCAGCGGCTCCGAAGTCTCGACCACGCTCTCGGCCGTGACGACGAGTTCCTCGTGCGTGGATTCGAGTGCGAAGAAGGCGCGCGTGTTGCCGTAGACATCGGGCGACTCGCTGCTTTGCGCAGGCGTCGGGCTGATGGTCAGCGCGTGGCTCACCAGCCGCTGCGATGCCGTGCTCATGGGCTTCAGGTGCGCGAGGTGCTGCGCCGTCTCCACCGGCGGGGTGTAGTCGTAGCGCGTCGAATGCGTAACGTGCAGCAGCATGGTCAGGCTCCCACCGACCTGAGTGATTCGGACGTGAGCGTGAAGTAACGCGTGCCGATCCCGTCCGACACGTGGTACGCGGCCGTCTCGCACGCGGTGAACAGGTGGACCAGCGCAGGATACTGCGCATCGGGGCCGGCCTCGCACAGCCGTTCCAGCGTCCACTCGTCGGGATCGGGCAGCTCGTACGACAGGGCGGTGAGCCTGTCGGGCGCGCTGCCCGCCAGCTTGGCGATGCGCTTGCGCAGTGTTTGCGCGACCCAGCACAGCGAGCGCGGGTTGTCGCCGTCGAGCACCAGCAGGTCGACCAGCGTCGCCACGTCGCGGCGCTGCTGGTAGCGGGCGTGGAAGGTGATCGTGCTGTCGAACAGCGCCACCATGGCCTCGAAGCCGCTCACCTCATGCACCGAGCCGTGCTCGAAGCCGGCCGTGAGCGCGCTGCAAAGGAAGGCCAGCCGCTCGATGTGCCGCCCGATGGACAGCAGGCGCCACGCATCGTCGCGCGTCATGCGGTCGGTCTGGGCGCCGGTCATGGCGGACAGTGCGCTGCTTGCCGATTCGAGCAGGCGCAGCGCGGCGCTGGTCTCGTAGCCGGCTTCGCCTTTTTCGCCGGCTTGCTCGGCGCTGCGGCGGAGGAAGTCGGTCTCTGCGCGCACGATCTGGTTCCAGTGGTCCTGCGACAGCCGTTCGCGCACCGCGGCGGCGGACTGGCGGATGCAGCGCAGGCTGTAGCCCACGCTGCCGCCTTGATCGACGTCGCCCAGTTCCGCGATGAGTGCACGTTCGAACACGCGGCGCGACTTGGGCAGGCTCGGCACTTCGCGCGGCACCAGCGAATTGCGCAGCGCCAGTTGGTGCAGCCAGACCAGCAACGCGTGGGCGGATGCGTCCTCGCCGCCGAGCAGATCGAGCGTGACGCGCGCGAGCCGCACCGCGTTTTCGGCGCGCTCGGTGTAGCGGCCCAGCCAGAACATGTTTTCCGCCGCGCGGCTGGTGACCGGCGCGCGGTGCCGCGCCAGCGAGGCCGGTGTGGCGTGGGGGTGCAGCCGGGTGGTCCGATCGACTTCGCCCGGCGTCTGCACCCACACGTCGGCGCTGCTGCCGCCGCGCTGCATCGAGGCGATCTGCGCATCGCGCCCCGCCAGGCGGGCGAGGCCGCCGGGCAGCACGCGCCAGGAGCGCGGCCCGTCGCTGATCGCGAAGACGCGCAGCAGGACCGAGCGTGGTGCGATGTGGCCGCGACCGAGGTCCTGCGTCCAAGTCGGCATCTGCGAGAGCGGGAGGTAGCTCTGCACCGTGTGCTCATCGCCCTGGCGCACGATGCGGCCCGCCCATTCGTCGAGGTCGCGGCGCCCCATGTGGCGTCCGAGCACTGCATCGAAGCTGGCGTGCGAGTCTTCGCCGGTATAGGTGGACTTGATTGCGCAGTCGGCCAGTTGCGGCAACACCGCTTCCATGGCGGCGCGCTCGCCGCACCACCAGGTAGGCAGCGCGGGGAGTTGCAGCTTTTCGCCGATGAGGCGGCGCGCGAGAGCGGGCAGGAAGCCGAGCAGCGCCGGCGATTCCAGAAAAGCCGACCCGGGCATGTTGGCGACCAGCACGTTGCCGGCGCGGATCGCCTGCAGCAAGCCCGGCACGCCGAGCGTCGAATCGGGTCGCAATTCCAGCGGATCGAGAAACTGGTCGTCGAGCCGCTTGATGAGCCCGTGCACCGGCCGCAGGCCCTGCAGCGTCTTGAGGTAGAGCCGCTGGTCGCGCACCGTCAGGTCATTGCCTTCGACCAGCGTGACGCCGAGGTAGCGCGACAGGTAGGCGTGCTCGAAATAGGTTTCGTTGTAGGGCCCGGGCGTCAGCAGCGCGATGTGCGGCGGCTGCCCGGCGGGGCACATGCCTTGCAAGCCTTCCATCATCGCGTTGTAGGTTGCGGCGAGGCGCTGCACCTGCAGGCTCTCGAAAGCCTGCGGAAACTGGCGCGTGATCGCGAGGCGGTTTTCGAGCAAGTAACCGAGGCCCGAAGGCGCCTGCGTGCGCTGCGAGACCACCCACCAGTTGCCGTCGGGTCCGCGCGCCAGGTCGAAGCCGGTGATGTGCAGCCAGGTGTCGCCGGGCGGCTTGACGCCGTGCATCGCGCGCAGATAGCCGGGATGCCCCTGCACCAGTGCGGGCGGCAGCAGGCCTTCGGCCAGCAGTTGCTGAGGCCCGTAGACATCGGCCATCACGCGATCGAGCACGCGCACGCGCTGCTGCACCCCGGCCTCGATCTGCGCCCAGCTTTCGGGCGAGACGATCAGCGGGAACAGGTCGAGCGACCAGGGCCTCTGAGGGCCGTCGGTATCGGCATAGACGTTGTAGGTGACGCCGTTGTCGCGGATCTGCCGCTCCAGGCTGATGGCGCGCCGCGGCAGGTCGTCGAAGCCGCCAGGGCCGAGATGCTCGAAGAAATCGGTCCAGCCCGGGGCCAGGGGTGCTTGCTCGCGGGGCGCGCCGTCGTCCTGTTCGGCGACGCGTGCAGCGGGTGGAACAGATGCGGCATCGTGAAGCGGTGCGGGCTGCGACGACGCGCCGAGGCGCGAAGCGCTCTGCGGCGAGGCAACACCGCGCAACTCGTCGAAATGGCCCGGCAAGGCCGGGGGAGCGAGCGCCGAGGCCAGGTCGGCAGGCGCCTCCATCGCTTGCGCGTCGAAGAGGGATTCGTTCAGTGGGTCCACGGTGTGATTGTCACTCGCCCCCAGGTTGCCCGCACTTCGTGTCGGGCGCCCACCCCCTGCCGGGGGCAATACCGGCGGCCCGGCGGAGCCGGTTCCGCGGTATTCCTGGGCTTAGCGCCGCAGGTCCAGCGTGAAGGGGAACTCGCGGCTGCCTGCGAATTCGATGGTTGCTGGCGGGGTGGTGAGCAATCCGGGTGTGTGGCCCATGCGCGAGAAGCGCGAGTGGCGTCGGCTCTCGGCTTCGTAGGCGTTGACGGGGAAGGTGTCGTAGTTGCGCCCGCCCGGGTGCGCCACGAAATACTGGCAGCCGCCCAGCGAACGCTTCATCCAGGTGTCGACCAGGTCGAAGGTCAGCGGGGCATGGGCGCCGATGCTCGGATGCAGCGCCGAGGGCGGATTCCACGCCTTGTAGCGCACGCCGGCAACGAACTCGCCCGTGGTACCGGTGGGTTGCAGCGGCAGCACCTTGCCGTTGACGGTGACGACATGCCGGCTCTCGTTGAGCCCGGTGACGCGCACCTCGATGCGTTCGAGCGACGAGTCGACATAGCGCACGGTGCCGCCCGCCGAGCCTTCCTCGCCCATCACGTGCCATGGCTCCAGCGCATTGCGCAATGACAACTCGATGCCCATGGCCTGCACCTGGCCGACCAGCGGGAAGCGGAACTCGAAATGCGGCGCGAACCAGTTGGGGTCGAAGGCAAAGCCCGCCTGCCGCATTTCGCTGATGACGTCGTCGAAGTCCATCTTCACGAAGGTCGGCAGCAGGAAGCGGTCGTGCAACTCGGTGCCCCAGCGGGTGGCCGGCGCAGCGTAGGGCGCGTCCCAGAAGCGGGCGATGAACGCGCGCAGCAGCAGTTGCTGCGCGATGCTCATGCGCGCATGCGGCGGCATCTCGAAGGCGCGCAGTTCGAGCAGGCCCAGCCGGCCGGTGCTGGAGTCCGGCGAGTAGAGCTTGTCGATGCAGAACTCGCTGCGGTGCGTGTTGCCGGTGACGTCCACGAGGATGTTGCGCAGCGTGCGGTCAACGAGCCAGGCGGGCATGTTCTGCCCGTAGATCTCGCGGTTGCGCGCGATTTCCTTCAGCGCGATCTCGAGCTCGTAGACCTGGTCGTTGCGCGCCTCGTCGACGCGCGGCGCCTGGCTGGTCGGACCGATGAACATGCCCGAGAACAGGTAGCTCAGCGACGGATGGTTGTGCCAGTAGAGCAGCAGGCTCGCGAGCAGCTCGGGCCGGCGCAGGAAGGGGCTGTCGGTCGGCACGGCGCCGCCCATCACGAAGTGGTTGCCGCCGCCGGTGCCGGTGTGGCGGCCGTCGGTCATGAACTTCTCGGCCGACAGGCGCGTCTCGAAGGCCGCGTTGTAGAGGAACTCCGTGTGGTCGACCAGTTCGCTCCAGCTGTGCGCCGGATGGATGTTGACTTCGATCACGCCCGGGTCCGGCGTGACTTGCAGCATCTTCAGTCGCGGGTCGCGCGGCGGCGGGTAGCCTTCCATCACGATCTTCAGGTCGAGCTGTTGGGCCGTGGCTTCGACGGCTGCGACGAGGTCGAGATAGTCCTCCAGGCGCGCGAGCGGCGGCATGAAGACATAGAGCACGCCCGAGCTGTCGCCGACCTTCTCGGCCGCCGGTCCGTTGGCGCGGCGCGGGTCGCGCACTTCGACGCACAGCGCGGTGCGCGTGACCCAATGGGCCGATTCGCCGCGCCGCGGATGACGTGCAATGGTGGGATCCTGCGTCGCGTCGGCGTGTTCACCGCCATCGCCGCCTTCACCGCCCGGCGTCTGCATGCGCACCGTGGCGGGCGTGGCCTGAGGATTGCCGAAGGCGTAGGGCACGGCGCCGCGGTCTGCGTCCGGCCCCGCGGGTGCGCTCGCATAGCGCGCGCGGTAATCAGCGGCGGTGGGCAGGCTGCCGCGCGGCGCGGTCGGATCGCGCTCGACGAGGTAGGGGTAGTCGCCCTTGCTGGCCCAGGGCTGGGAGTCGAGCGGGAGGCGATAACCCATCGGCGAATCGCCGGGGATCAGGTACATGCGGTCATCGCGCAGGAACCAGGGGCCGGTCTTCCATCCCGGGCCAGCCAGTGCGGGCGCATCGGCGTCGGCGTTCGAGGCCTCGATGGGCAGCATGTAGCCGATCACGGCATCGAGCTTCTGGGTGAACACGCGGCGCAGGCGCACGCGTTCCATCTCGTCGTCGAGTTTCGAGTCGAAAGGATCGACATTGACCGGCAGCCGGCGTTCGCGCCAGAGGTAGTAGTAGACGTCCTCGTAGCCGGGCTGGATGTAGCGCTCGGTCAGGCCGAGGCGGTGCGCGAGCACGGTAGTGAAGCGGCGCGCGTCTTCGCTCGTGTAGTGCGTGGGGGTGCGTTCATCGGCGAAGAGTTCGGGGTTGTGCCATAGCGTCTCGCCGTCGGCGCGCCAGAAGATCGACAGCGCCCAGCGCGGCAACTGCTCGCCCGGATACCACTTGCCCTGCCCGAAGTGCAGGAAGCCGCCCTTGCCGTATTCCGCGCGCAGCTTGTGCACGAGTTCGGTGGCGTAGAAGCGCTTCGTGGGGCCGAGCGCGTCGGTGTTCCATTCGGGCGCATCGCGGTCGGTCGTGGCGACGTAGGTCGGTTCGCCGCCCATGGTGAGGCGCACGTCGCCGGCTTTCAGGCGCTTGTCGACCGCCTCGCCGAGCGCGACCACCTCGGCCCATTGCTCTTCGGTGTAGGGCTTGGTCACGCGCGGCGATTCGTGAATGCGCGTGACGTTCATCTCGTGGCCGAACTCGACCTCGGCGTCATCCACCACGCCTTCGATCGGTGCGGCGCTCGACGGCGTCGGTGTACAGGCGAGCGGAATATGGCCTTCGCCGGCCAGCAGGCCCGACGTGGCGTCCAGCCCGATCCAGCCGGCGCCGGGGAGGTAGACCTCGCACCATGCGTGCAGGTCGGTGAAGTCAACGGTCGTGCCGCTCGGACCGTCGAGCGCTTTCACGTCCGGCGTGAGCTGGATGAGATAGCCCGACACGAAGCGCGCAGCCAGCCCGCAATGGCGCAGCAACTGCACCAGCAGCCAGCCCGAGTCACGGCACGAGCCGGAGCCGTTGGTGAGTGTCTCTTCCGGCGTCTGCACGCCGGGCTCCATGCGGATCAGGTAGTTGACGTCCTTCTGCACCTGCTGGTTGATCCCCACCAGGAAATCGATGGTGCGCTGCGTCTTGCGATCGATCTTGTCGAGGTAGGCCTGCACCAGCGGCGTGGCCTCGTCGGCGACGAGGTAGGGCGCCAATTCCTGCGCCTGTGCTTCGGTGTACTTGAAAGGGAAGTTCTCGGCCTGCGGTTCGAGGAAGAAGTCGAAGGGGTTATAGACCGCCATCTCGACCACGAGATCGACCGTGACCTTGAATTCGCGTGTCTTCTCGGGAAACACGAGCCGCGCGAGGTAGTTCGCGAACGGGTCCTGCTGCCAGTTGATGAAGTGCTGCTCGGGTTCGACCCGCAGCGAATACGAAATGACGTTGCTTCGGCAGTGCGGTGCCGGGCGCAGGCGGATCACCTGAGGCCCTAGCTGCACTGGACGGTCGTACTTGTAGTGAGTGACGTGGTGAAGTGCGGCGTGAATGGACATTCTTTTTCCGTGCGTCGAGCGTGCCTCGGGTGGCTCGCATACTAGCCCACACCGGAAGCAATTAGCGCGCCATAAAGGCGTGCCAGGGGTTTGCCGGGTCCGCCGGTGCCGGGAGGGTGTCGCCCCGCATCATTGCTTCGACATAGGTGTTTTCGATAGTGTTGGCGTTATTGTCAACAACGACGTTGACAGTTGTGTCGTCAGAGCCTAAATTTCGCCTCATCAGCTTCCGCTCGGGGCTTGCGAGGGTCCGAGGGCGATATGCAACCAAGGAGACAACAGATGCAATCCACGACGGCTCTGCCGCAAACGGCGCTCGCCAATCCAGCCCTCCAGCCCTCCAAGGTGCGCTGGAAGATCTTCCTGATGATGTTGTTCCTGATCTCGATCAACTACATCGATCGGGCTTCGCTGTCGGTGGCCATGCCGCTGATCGCCAAGGAGTTCGACATCGGCCCGGCGGTGCAGGGCCTGCTGCTCAGCTCCTTCTTCTGGACCTATGCCTTGATGCAGATTCCGGGCGGCATGCTGGCCGACCGCTACGGCCCGCGCGTGGTGATTGCCGGCGCCACCCTGGGCTGGGGCTTTTTCCAGGCGATCGCCGCTGTTTGCACCGGCTGGGTCCCGCTGCTGCTGACGCGGCTGGGCCTCGGAGCCGCTGAAGCGCCGATCTACCCGGCTGGCGGCAAGCTCAATGGCATCTGGATGACCCAGACCGAGCGGGGCCGCGGCGCGACCTTGCTCGATGGCGGCGCACCGCTTGGCGCCGCGCTGGGCGCGATCCTCATCTCGGCCTTGATCGGCCTGCTCGGATCCTGGCGCCTCTCGTTCGTCATTGCCGGCATCGGCACCGTGCTTGCCGGCTTCTTCGCCTGGAGCTACATCCGCAACCATCCGCGGCAGCATCCTGGCGTCAATGAAGCCGAGGCAAGCTACATCGAGGCCAGCCATGCCGCCGATGCCGCCAAGGAATCGAAGGATGCGAGCGGCCGCGTGCTGGACTTCTTCCGCTACCGCTCGGTGTGGGGCATGTTCTTCGGCTGGATGTGCTTCAACGCACTGTTCTACGGCCTGCTCACCTGGATGCCGAACTACCTCTCGAAGGTGCACGGTTTCGACATCAAGCAGATGGGCGGCGCGGTGTTCATCATGTTCTTCTCGGGCTTCGTCGGCGAAATGTTCGGCGGGTGGCTCGCCGACAAGTGGCAGGCGAGCGGAGCGTCGCAAGGGAAGGTGCTTCGCACGCTGTTCGGCTTCTCGTCGATCATTGCCACCGCCTCGATCTACATGGTTTCGCAGATCACCGACCCGATCGCTGTCGTCGTCCTGTTGTCGGTGACGCTGTTCTTCCTGCGCTGGTGCGGCCTGTTCTGGTGCGTGCCGGCGATCCTCGGCACGCGCGCCCGGGTCGGCTTCCTCGGCGGCACCATGAACCTGGGCGGCAATGTGGCGGGCATCGGCGTGCCGATCGTGGTCGGCCTGATCGTGCAAGCCACAGGCTCCTACTTCCTGGCGCTGATGCTGTTCGCGGCAGCGGGTGCCGGACTGTTCGTCTGCTCGACGATGTTGATCGACTACAGCAAGAAGCTGCCGGTCTGATCATGGCTCAGCGCAAACTCATTGGCGTGCTGACGCCGTCGTCCAACACCGCGCTCGAACCGCTGACCAGCGCGATGGTCAGTAGCGTGCCTGGTGTCTCGGCGCACTTCTCGCGTTTCACCGTCACCGAAATCTCGATGCGCGATGCGTCCCTGAACCAGTTCGACGACAGCAAGATCCTCGAAGCCGCACGGTTGCTGGCCGACGCGAACGTCGACGTGATCTGCTGGAGCGGCACCTCGGCCAGCTGGCTCGGCTTCGAGAAGGACCGGGCACTGTGCGCCCGCATCACCGAGGCGACAGGCATTCCTGCCACCACCTCGGTGCTGGCGCTCAACGAACTTCTGTCGGCCCAGGGCGCGCGCACGCTGGGCCTGGTCTCGCCCTATGTCGAGGACGTGCAGCGGCGTATCGTTGCCAACTACGCCGGCATCGGCATTGACTGCGTCGCCGAGCGGCACCTCGACCTGAAGGTGAACTTCTCGTTCAGCGAAGTCGAGCCCGACACGCTGCGCCGCATGCTTCGCGAGGTGGCCCGGGAGAGGCCCGACGCCATGACCATCATGTGCACCAACCTGCATGGTGCGCAGCTGGTCGAAGAGATGGAGCGCGAACTCGGCATCCCGATCTACGACTCGGTGGCCACCGTGGTGTGGAAGGCGTTGAAGACCGTCGGCGTCGACCTGCGCAGCGTCAAGGGCTGGGGCCAGTTGTTCGACGCGCACGCCTGAACTCGAATCAGAATCCCGCAAGAGAGAAACATGACCATTCGCGAACTTGATCTGGTGGTGCGCAATGCCCGCGTCGCGACCGCCAGCGACACCTTCGATTCGGACATCGGCATCCGCGACGGCCGCATCGTGCAACTCGGCCTCGATCTGCCCGCCGGGCGGCAAGAGATCGACGCCGCCGGCCGCTACGTGACGCCGGGTGGTGTCGATGCCCACTGCCATCTCGACCAGCCGATGGAGCCGCCGGTGCGCATGGCCGACGACTTCGACACCGGCACCCGGGCCGCGGCTTGCGGCGGCACCACGACGGTGATTCCGTTCGCCGCTCAGCACAAGGGGCAGTCGCTGCGCGCCGCCGTGCAGGACTACCACCATCGCGCCGAAGGCCGTGCCCACGTCGACCACGCTTTTCACCTGATCGTCAGCGACCCGACCGAGGAGGTGCTGAAGCACGAACTGCCGCAGTTGATCGCCGAGGGCTACACCTCCTTCAAGATCTACATGACCTACGACGACCTGAAGCTCGACGACGGCCAGATCCTCGACGTGTTGTCGGTGGCGCGCGAACAGGGTGCGATGGCGATGATCCATGCCGAGAACGCCGACTGCATCGAATGGCTGACCAAGCGCCTCGAGGCGAGCGGCCGGACGGCGCCGCGCTTCCATGCGCATTCGCGGCCGATGCTGGTCGAGCGCGAGGCGACCCACCGCGCGATCGCGCTGTCAGAGCTGGTCGACGTTCCGATCATGATCGTCCACGTCTCGGGCCGCGAGGCCGTCGAGCAGATCCGCTGGGCGCGCGCGCACGGACTGAACGTGTTCGCCGAGACCTGTCCGCAGTACTTGTTCCTGACCGCCGAGGATCTCGGCATCGACGACAGCTATCAGGGCGCACGCTGCGTCTGCAGCCCGCCGCCGCGCAACCGCGACAACCAGCAGGTGATCTGGAACGGCCTGGCCGACGGGCTGTTCACGATCTTCTCGTCGGACCACGCGCCGTTCCGCTTCGACGCGCCCGAAGGCAAGAAACCCGGCGGCGAGGAGGTCGCGTTCCGTCATATCCCCAACGGAATTCCGGGCATCGAGACGCGGCTGCCGCTGCTGTTTTCGCACGGCGTGCTCGATGGTCGCATCACCATCAACCGCTTTGTCGAACTGACGTCCACCAATCCGGCCAAGGCCTACGGACTGCATCCACGCAAGGGCACGATCGCCGTGGGTGCCGACGCCGACCTGGTGGTCTGGGGTACCACGCCGCGTGCGATCCGCAATGCCGACTTGCACCATGCGGTCGACTACACGCCCTACGAGGGCATCGACGTCAAGGCCTGGCCGGCGGTGACGCTGGCGCGCGGCGAAGTCGTCTGGGACGGCGAGCGCTTCCATCCGCGGGCAGGGAAGGGGCAGTTCCTGCGCCGTGCGCAGCCGACCTTGCTGCCGGACCGCCGCCTCCGCTGAACAACGCACGCTTCGAGAGCACACCATGAACCTGCTGCTGATCAACCCCAACACTTCGCAAAGCGTTTCCGACCTGATCGCGGCCGAAGCCAGGCGTGCCGCGGCGCCCGACACGCGCATCGAAGTCCTGACCGCGCCCTTCGGCGTTGCCTACATCGAGACCCGGTTCGAGTCGCTGATCGGCGCCTACGCGACGGCCACCCTGGCGGCCGAGCATTGCGACAAGCACGACGCCATCGTGGTGGCCGCATTCGGCGACCCCGGCATCGATGGGCTGCGCGAGGCGCTCGACATTCCCGTGGTCGGCCTGACCGAGGCGGCGCTCATGAGCGCCTGTTTGCTCGGCAAGCGTTTTTCGATCGTGGCGATCTCGCGCCGCATCACCGCCTGGTACCGCGAATGCGTGCAGGCCAATGGCCTGATCGACCGCCTGGCGAGCATTCACAGCCTCGACGGTCCGCTGAAGGACATCGGACGTGTGCAGGACGACCACGAGCAGCGCCTCGAAGCACTGTGCCTTTCGGCCGTCGAGGACGACGGCGCCGACGTGATCATCATCGCCGGCGCGCCGCTGGCGGGCTTGGCGCGTTCCATCAAGGACCGGATTCCGGTGCCCGTGGTCGACGGTGTGTCCAGCGCGGTCTGCCACGCGCAGACGCTGGTGTCGCTTGCGCCCGCACCGGCGCGGCGCGGCAGTTTCGCGCCGCCGCCGATCAAGCCCAACCAGGGTCTGCCGGAATCCCTGGCGCGCCTGTTGGCAGGCGGTGCCGGTCGCGCATGAAACCGCGCGCCTGTGGCTGCAAGCCTTCGCTCGCAGCGGCACGGCTAGAATCGATTTCGATGGTCAGCAAAGCTTCCGCTCGCATTGAAAACGCTGCCGCCGCCCGCGAGCACGGCACCGATGAGATCGCGGAGAAAATCTCTTCGGCGATTCTCGAACACCGTCTGGCGCCGGGCACCAAGCTCGGCGAGGACCGCCTGGCGACGATCTTCGGCACCAACCGCGCCAAGGTGCGCGAGGTGCTGGCCCGCCTGGCGCACGAGCAGATCGTCGAACTCATTCCGCAGCGCGGCGCCTTCGTCGCAAAGCCCACCATCGAGCAGGCGCAGGATGTGTTCGAAGCACGCCGGCTGATCGAGCCCGGCGTATTGCGCCGGCTCATCGCCACGCTCGACGACGTCAAGCAGCAACGGCTGCGCCGCCATCTCGAACTCGAAGCCGAGGCGCGGCAGCGCGACGACAAGCGCGCCATCGTGCGGCTGTCGGGTGAGTTCCATGTGCTGCTGGCCGAACTGGCGGGAAACTCGGCGCTGGCCCGCACGATGCGCGAACTGTCGGCGCTGACATGCCTGATCATCTCCCTGTACGACGCACCGACCGCCACCAGTTGCCGCGCCGACGAACATGAAGAGATCGTCGACGCGGTCAAGCGCGGCAACGTCAAGCGTGCCGAGACCCTGATGCTTCAGCATCTCGATCACATCGAACAGAGCCTGAAGCTCGACGCCGACGTCGAAGAAGCCGACCTCGAAAGCATTCTGGGCTGACCCCGGCGTTGATTGTCTTTGCCGCGATGGCCGGTTCGGTGGTGGGCGCGGCGTTGCAATTGCAGCAGGCGGCGCTATGGCCTTGGACGGTCTACGCGGGGCTTGTGGTTGGCTCTCTGGTCGGCGGGTTGGTGTGGCGCCGGCGCATTCAGGCCGCCTTTCCATTTCTGTCCGTAGCGCTGCTGCTCGGAGCGATGGCCGGCGCCGGCCTGACGGGCTGGCGTGCGGCAACTTATGCGGAAGACGTGCTGCCGGCGGCGCTGGAAGGCCGCGACGTCCTGGTTTCGGGCGTGGTGGCCCAGATGCCCCAGCGCGGCGGGGGCGGTGTGCGCTTCACATTGGAAGTCGAGTCGGCGCGGTGGGTCGATTCCACCTCGGAGGATGGACCACCGCCCGTGCCGCCGCGCATTGCGCTCGGCTGGTATTCGGAGGGCACCGGCCTTTGGGGTCGCGCCTCGGAGAATGCTGTCGAGACCGGTGCACCTTCGGCGGCCGGTCCGGTGCATGCCGGCGAACGCTGGCGTCTGGCGGTGCGGCTGAAGGCGCCGCACGGTCAGCTGAATCCACACGGCTACGACCACGAACTCCGCCTGTGGGAGCAGGGCGTGCAGGCGACGGGCTATGTGCGCACCGGCCCGCGCGATCCGCGCCCCGAGCGCATCGGGACGACGTGGCGCCACCCGATCGAGCGCATGCGCGAATCCGTGCGCGATGCGATCCTCGAGCGGGTGGCCGACCGGCAGGCGGCCGGCGTGATTGCGGCGCTGGTCACCGGGGACCAGAACGCGATCGATCGCGCGGACTGGGATGTCTTCCGCGCGACCGGCATTGCGCACCTCGTGGCGATCTCGGGGCTTCATATCACCATGTTCGCCTGGCTCGCGACGGCCGCGGTCGGCGGCCTGTGGCGGCGCAGCAGCCGCCTGATGTTGCGGTGGCCGGCGCAGCATGCGGGGCTGATCGGCGGCGTGACGCTCGCGACCCTCTATGCGGTGTTCAGCGGATGGGGATTGCCTTCCCAGCGGACGGTATGGATGCTGGCGGCCATCGCCTTGCTGCGCCTGTCCGGGCGACGTTGGCCCTGGCCTTGCGTTTGGCTGTTCGCTTGCGCGGTCGTGGTCCTGCTCGATCCCTGGGCGTTGATGCAGGCGGGTTTCTGGCTGAGTTTCGTGGCGGTGGGCGTACTGTTCGCCGCCGGGGCCGATGGAAGCGGTGGCGACAACGCGGGCTGGCTGGCTCGAATGCTTCGAGAGCAATGGGTCGTCACGCTGGGATTGACGCCCTTGACGCTGCTGCTCTTCCAGCAGATTTCCGTCGTCAGCCTGCCGGCCAATGCCGTGGCGATCCCGTGGGTCACGCTCGTGGTCACGCCTCTGGCGATGCTCGGCACGGTGCTGCCGCCGATCTGGGACGTGGCCGCCTGGGCGGTTCAGGCCATGTCGGTGCTGCTGCAATGGCTCGCGCGCTGGCCGTTCGCGACGGTGTCGATGCCCGCGCCGCCACTCTGGATGGCGGTGGCCGGCGTCGCGGGAGGGCTCTTGCTCGTCATGCGCCTGCCGTGGTCGATGCGCACGCTCGGCCTGCCCTTGCTTCTGCCGGTGTTGCTCTGGCAGGCGCCGCGCCCGGTGTCGGGCGAGTTCGACCTCCTTGCCGCCGACATCGGGCAGGGCAACGCCGTCCTGGTGCGCACGGCCGGCCACAGCCTGCTCTACGACGCCGGGCCGCGCTACAGCCTCGAATCCGACGCAGGCAGCCGGGTGCTCGTCCCGCTGTTGCGGGCCCTGGGCGAGCGCCTGAATACCGTGGTCCTGAGCCACCGCGACAGCGACCACACCGGCGGCGCGCCCGCGGTGCTGGAGTCGCAGCCGCAGGCGGAACTGCTGAGTTCGATCGAAGCGGGCCATCCGCTGCAGCACCTCCGCGCCGCCCGGCGATGCCTCTCGGGCCAGCGCTGGACCTGGGACGGCGTGGACTTCGAGATCCTTCATCCCGGCGAGAACGAGTACACCTTTTTCACCCGGCCCAATGCGGTCTCCTGCGTGCTGCGCATCACGAACGGACGCGCGACGGCCCTGCTGGCCGGCGACATCGAGCGTCTCCAGGAAACTGCCCTGGTGGTGCGCAACACCCGTCTGGATGCCGACGTGCTGCTCGTTCCCCACCACGGGAGCAAGACTTCGTCGAGCCCGCTGCTGCTCGATGCGGTGCGCCCGCGCATCGCGCTGGTCCAGGCCGGCTGGCGCAACCGTTTCGGACATCCGGCGCCGGAGGTGGTGCAGCGCTACGCCGAACGCGGCGTTTCATTGGTGGACACGCCGCACTGTGGCGCGGCATCGTGGTCCAGCGTTGCGCCGGATGAGGTGAACTGTCAGCGGCAAGCCGCGCGGCGGTACTGGCACCACGACGTTTCGTCATATTCCGCCGATATTTGGCCTTGAACTTGCTAAGCTACGGTCAAGGAGATTGGTCGTCCATGCACAAATTCGACGAGATGTATGAGCAGCTGCCCTACAACGGCGCTGCCGTCAGGAGCCACTACAAGCGATACGACCAATGGCTCGCGAAGCAGCCCGCCGAGGTGATGCGACAGCGGCGCGAGGAGGCGGAAATGATTTTCCGCCGGGTCGGTATCACTTTCGCGGTCTATGGCGCGAAGGACGAAGACGGCTCGGGCACCGAGCGATTGATTCCCTTCGACCTGCTTCCGCGCATCATCCCGGCCCATGAATGGGCCTCGATGGAAAAGGGCCTGGTGCAGCGCGTGACGGCGCTCAACCGCTTCATCCATGACGTCTACCACGGCCAGGAAATCATCAAGGCCGGCGTCATCCCGGCCGAGCAGATCCTGAACAACGCCCAGTACCGCCCCGAAATGGTCGGCGTGAAGGTGCCCAACGACATCTACTCGCACATTTCCGGCATCGACATCGTCCGGGCACCCGACACGAGCGGCAATGGCGAGTACTACGTGCTCGAAGACAACCTGCGCGTCCCCAGCGGCGTGAGCTACATGCTCGAAAACCGCAAGATGATGATGCGGCTCTTCCCCGAGTTGTTCAGCCAGAACCGCATCGCGCCGGTGGCGCATTACCCCGACCTGCTGCTCGAAACGCTGCGCGCCTCCGCGCCGCCCGCGACCGCCGAGCCCACCGTCGTGGTGCTCACCCCCGGCATGTACAACAGCGCCTATTTCGAGCATGCCTTCCTCGCGCAGCAGATGGGCGTCGAACTGGTCGAGGGGCAAGACCTTTTCGTCAAGGACGACTTCCTCTACATGCGCACCACGCGCGGCCCCAAGCGCGTCGACGTGATCTACCGCCGTGTGGACGACGACTTCCTCGATCCGGAAGTCTTCAGGCCCACCTCCACGCTCGGCTGCCCCGGCCTGATGCGCGCCTACCGCGAGGGCAATGTCGTCATCTGCAATGCCGTGGGCACCGGCGTCGCGGACGACAAGTCGATCTACCCTTACGTGCCGAAGATGGTCGAGTTCTACCTCGGCGAGAAGCCGATCCTGAAGAACGTGCCGACCTACATGTGCCGCAACAAGGACGACCTCGACTACACCCTCGCCAACATGAAGGACCTGGTGGTCAAGGAAGTGCATGGCGCCGGTGGCTACGGCATGCTCATCGGCCCCGCCGCGACCCAGGCCGAGATCGAGGATTTCAAGAAGGCCGTGCTGGCCAGGCCCGACGGCTACATCGCGCAGCCGACGCTGAGCCTGTCGAGTTCACCGACCTTCGTCGAATCGGGCATCGCGCCCCGCCACATCGACCTGCGACCCTTCGTGCTGTCGGCCAAGGAAGTGCAGATGGTGCCGGGCGGCCTCACGCGCGTCGCGCTCAAGGAAGGCTCGCTGGTCGTCAACTCGTCGCAGGGCGGCGGCACCAAGGACACCTGGATCCTCGAGGCGGACCGCGGCGCCCGTGCGCCGTCGGCGGCGCAAACCCAGACTCAAACTCAAACCCAGTCGTCCTGATCAACGGGAGCTTTCAGATCATGTTGTCACGCACCGCCGATCACCTCTACTGGATGTCCCGCTACACCGAGCGCGCCGAGAACACCGCGCGCATGCTCGATGTCAACTACCAGACCTCGCTCCTGCCGCAATCCGCCGAAGTCGCCAAGTACGGCTGGCAGGGCCTGCTGTCGATCAGCGAACTGCTGCCGCTCTACAACGAGAAGCACGAGGGCGAGGGCTTCAAGCCCGACGAGGTGATGGAGTTCATGGTCAGGGACGAATCGAATCCTTCGTCCATCCTCTCGTGCCTGCGCGCGGCGCGCGAGAACGCCCGCGCCGTGCGCGGCGCGCTCACCACCGAAGCCTGGGAAACGCAGAACACCACCTGGCTCGAAGTCAATCGCATGCTGCGCGCCGGCGAGTTCGAGCGCGACCCGGCGCAGTTCTTCGAATGGGTCAAGTTTCGTTCGCATCTTTCGCGCGGCGTGACGCTGGGCACCATGCTGCAGGACGAAGCCTTCTACTTCTCGCGCCTGGGCACCTTCCTCGAGCGCGCCGACAACACCGCAAGGCTGGTCGACGTGAAGTTCCATGCGCTCAACAGCGAGTTCTTCGGCACCGCCACCGAGGAAGATCAGGAATACGACTTCTATCACTGGAGCGCGATCCTGCGCAGCGTCTCGGCCTTCGAGGTCTACCGCAAGGTGTACCGCGACGTGATCAAGCCTGAGCGCGTGGCTGAGTTGCTGATCCTGCGCGCGGATATGCCGCGGTCACTGCATGCGAGTCTGCATGAGGTCGTCAGCAACCTCGATAGGGTGAAGAACGAGCAGAGTGCGGAGACGCAGCGGCGCGCGGGCAAGCTGCTGGCGGACCTGCAGTACGCGACGGTCGACGAGATCCTCGCGACCGGGTTGCATGCGTATCTGACGCAGTTCCTTGATCGGGTGAACGAGTTGGGGTGGCGGATCAGCCAGGACTTTCTGGTTCCGACGCACTGAGCACGGCGTCGAATCGCCGGCGTACACGATGTGCGCCGAATGTGTCGGGCTTGGTGACAGTCCGTCGTGGTGTTGCAACGCCTTTTGTTTCGTCGCCGCAGGCAAATTGCGCTTTGCCGTGGTCCCTGTTGTATCTTGGTCCCTGAACTAGAAACATAGATCAGGGGGCAGCCTATGAAGGCTGGATATGCGGGCGCTGCAGTGCCTGTTGTCGTGTTGCGCGCCGGTCAGCAAGCCGGAGTCATCGCGCAATGGCGGTTTTTGATTGCAAGGTCCGCAGGGGCCGCCTTGCTACTTGCCTCACTTGTATTGACGGGATGCAAAACCGCCAACGTCGGGCACGCGAACGCCTCGGAACCCTTGGACAACATGAAGCTGCCGCCCGGGGAGGGGCCGGTCGCAATGACCTGATCAAGATCTTCAGCCAGACCTATTAAACAAACAAGGAGCATCGAACAATGGGGAGCATGGACAAGAATCCGGACGGCGTGGATGCCGATCTGGCCACTGAAGATCAATTGCAGAGCTATCCGCGCGCGGAGGCGGACTTGGCGCAGTTGCAGAGACCGATGCCGCTGCATCCCTCGATGAATCGACCACTTTCGGCGCGGAGGTCCGCATGGGCCGCTGTATTGCTCACCTCACTTGCTTTGACAGGATGCCAGACCGCCATGTCCAGTTCAGCCAATTCCACGGAACCCTTTGACAACATGAAGCCGCCGCGTGGGGAGGCGCCGTCTACCGACACCGTGGTTGATTGGCCGTTGCGGTTTACGGGGCATTGGTTTGCCGCGTACAGCTACAGCACCTATGGCTGCAAGGTGAAATATGCCCGCTACCACATGGATGACCCCGAAGACGTACTGCAGTTGTCCTCGGCCTCCATCGGCGACAAGTATCCGAACAATCTGGGCGCCAGCTACGGCCCGATCCGCAGCTTTCCGCCACCTGCCGTTGTCACGTGGCGGTCCAAGGACGGTACTTCACTGCGAGCCGAGGTTGATATTGCGGAAATCTTCAAGGACCGGCTGATCAGGCACAACCTCAAGCGCGAGGAGGTTTCAACGAATGCCAGCGGCATCACGCCGGGAATCATTCTGGAGGTCAACGACCGTGCCATCAATGTGTATATGCGGGCCTTCATTTCTACAAAGGAGGAACAAAGACCGGGGCACCCTCATAGCAACTATCGCAATGACCTGGTCAAGGTCTTCAGCCAAACCTACTAAACAAATAAAGGGCATCGAACAATGGGGAGCATAGACAAGAATCCGGACGGCGTGGAGGCCGATCTGGCCAATGAAGATCAATTGCAGAGCTATTCACGCGCCGAGGCGGACTTGGCACAGTTGCGCATACCTGTGCTGCTGCACGCCGACAATCCGCACGAGCGCCTGTATGTCGCTGCGCAGGATGGCACCGGCAACAGCCTGTACAAGGATGCGCCCGAACACCACAGTATCGTGGCGCAGGTTCATACACAAATAGACCGCATGAAAAAGCAAGGCGTTGCCAACATCGCCAGCGGTTACGTCGAAGGCATCTATACCCAGGACAATCCCCTCAAGCGCATCCCGGACGGGATCAACGGCTACACCTTCGAGCGAAGGGTGGAAAAGGCCTATTACCAGTTCTGTGAGCAAGCAAAAATATGGATCGATGAAGACCCCCACGCACAGATCCGGGTGATGGGCATCGGTTTCAGCCGCGGCGCCGAACAGACAGCAGCGCTGATGCGGATGATCGAGGTGCGCGGCATCCAGGACCCCACCGATGCGAGGATTGTCCTGGACGGAGACGAACTCATCGCCCACACTGAATACACCAAGCCGCCCCTGATTCAGCCCGGCCACACCATCCAGGCCGCATTGCTGCTGGACCCCGTGGCCACCGGCATCAAGGAACACGACCGCCGCCTGCCATCCTCGGTCATGTCAGTCCTCCAGGTCACCGCAGCGGACGAGCGCCGCGACCAGTTCAAGGTCAGCGACCACATCCCGCCCGGCTTCAGCGAAAACAAGCGCGCGCTCAACGTCACCGTCGGTGGCGCGCACAGCGACATCGGCAACACCTACGCCGTCGACGGCCTGGGTGTGCTCAATTACAACTTCGCGGCGCAGTACATCAACCGCCTCAGCGATACGCCCATCCTGCCAATGCGGATGCAGCCCGAGGATCCGGATCAGTACCGCATCCATCGCTCCGACCAGCACGCCTTCTTCTACAGCACCCGTGGCTACGACGCGAATGGCCTGCGCGACCATGCCCATGAGCTCGGGTCCGAGGCGCAATGCCGTGTGGTCGAAGTGCGCGAGTGCATCAGCAAGGACCCGATGAGCCCGGTGCTGGAGCAGCAACTGGAGCGCCGCACCGCCGAGCCATCGCTCGCGCCCGCGCAGCAGGCGGAGGCTTCGCCCAAGAGTGATCTGGACCGCATGATCGACCAGCTGTACGAGGCCTCGCTGAGCGGCGACAAGGCCACTTGGCAGCAGGCGCTGCAGGCCACGTCGCAGCAGTTCATGGCCTCGCCACAGGGGCAGGCCTGGCAGCGCGAAGTGGACGAATACGGGCGGGCGCAGCAGGCCTTGCAGGAGGCTCAGCAACAACAGCAAATGCAGCAGCAGGAAGCTCCCGCCCACAGGCTTCACGCCATGCGGATGTGACGCTCTCCCGAGACAAGCCAGGGAGAAACAACTGATGAAAACAGACAGCACCGAAGAAGCCCAGCAGTTGCTGGTAAAGCTCGCGCACCTCGCCAGCCAGATCGAGGCCGGGAGCGCCGACGCGCTGCGCCGCATCGAAGCTGGCGCCGCCGCCATGCACCAGGGTGTGCAGCGCCTGGACGATGGCGTCGAGCGCTTTGCCCAGCAGGCCATGCAGGCGATCAGCCAGGGTTCGCAGGCGGCCGTCGCTCAGGGCGCGAGCCAAGCATTGGAGGCGTTCAACCATCAATTGCAGCAATCCGCCAGTCACGCGAAATGGGCCGCTGACGCGCTGGGCGAGCAGCGCCGGACGCTGACGCACGCGCAGCGCACATTGGTGTGGAAGGGCCTGATTGCGCTGACCCTTGGCTCTCTGCTGGCCGCCGGCGGCAGCGCATATGTCGCCTGGAGCAGCATGCGCGAAGTCCGGCAGGCCGAATTCGGCACGGCCATCTTGCGAGCCACTCGTTCCGGCGCGTTGACAGCCTGCGGCGAGGAGCAGGCGCTGTGCGTGCGAGTGGGGCAGAAATCGCGCCGCGTCGGTGCTCGCGGCGAGTTCCTGCTTGTGGACGAGTGAGCTGGGGCGGCGGCGGAGGCTTATGCGACCAACGTCGCCCGTCGCACCGCCAGTTCCCACTTCGCCATCGCTTCATCCGCCTTGCCCCGACTCAACGTCGGCATGAAGCGCCGCTCGACGCTCCACAGCTTGGACAGCTGACTCACATCGCTGTAGACGCCGGTCGACAATCCCGCAAGGTAGGCCGCGCCCAACGCCGTGGTCTCCGTCACTTCCGGCCGCACGACCGGAATGCCCAACAGGTCGGCCTGGAATTGCATCAGCAGATCGTTCACCGACGCTCCGCCATCCACCCGCAATTCGGCCACAGGCGTGCCGCCGGCGGCGACAGCATCACGGCTCATCGCCTGCAGCAGCGCGGCGCTCTGGTACGCAATGCTTTCAAGCGCCGCGCGCGCGATGTGCGCCACGGTGGTCCCGCGCGTCAGACCGGTGATGATGCCGCGCGCCTCGGCATCCCAGTAGGGCGCGCCGAGGCCGGTAAAGGCCGGCACCATCATCACGCCGCCGGCATCGGGCACGGTTTGGGCCAATGCCTGCACCTGCGCGCTGCCCGGAATCGCCTTGAGTCCGTCGCGCAGCCACTGCACGACGGCGCCGCCGACGAACACGCTGCCTTCCATCGCGTACTGCGGCTGTGCGCTGGTCTGCGCGGCGCTGGTCACGAGCAGGCCGTTGTGCGAAGGCTGGAAGGCACCGCCCGTGTGCATGAGCAGGAAACAGCCGGTGCCGTAGGTGTTCTTCGCCATGCCGGCTTCGAAGCAGGCCTGGCCGAAGAGGGCGCTTTGCTGGTCGCCCGCGACGCCGCCGATCGGCAGGCTGCGATCGAACAGGCCCTCGGCCGTATCGGCGAAATGCGCGCTCGACGGCTTGACCTCTGGCATCAGCGATGCCGGGATGTCGAGTGCCTTCAGCAGATCGGCGTCCCACTGGTTGGTGTGGACGTTGAACAGCATCGTGCGCGACGCATTGCTGACGTCGGTGACGTGCACCTTGCCGCCGGTCAGTTGCCAGATGAGCCAGCTGTCGATGGTGCCGAAGGCCAGTTCGCCGCGCTCGGCCTGGGTGCGCACGCCGGGCACGTTGTCGAGCAGCCAGCGCAGCTTGGTGCCGGAGAAGTAGGCATCGATCACGAGGCCGGTCTTGTCGCGGATGGTGTCGGCCATGCCGTCTTCGCGCAGCTTCGCGCACATCGGCTCGGCGCGACGGTCCTGCCAGACGATCGCGTGGTGCACCGGTTGCCCGGTCCTGCGGTTCCACACGACCGTGGTTTCGCGTTGGTTGGTGATGCCGACCGCGTGGATGTCGCTCGCTTTCAACTTTGCCTTGGCCAGCACTTCGTGCGCGGTGGCGAGCTGGCTGGTCCAGATCTCCATCGGATCGTGCTCGACCCAGCCGGGTTGGGGGTAGATCTGCGTGAGTTCCTTTTGGGCGATGGTGACGATGCGGCCCGCGCCGCCGAAGACGATGCTGCGTGAGCTCGACGTGCCCTGGTCGAGGGCGAGAAGGTAGGTCATGAGAGGGTCCTTCAGTGTTCGCGAGCTATTTCGCAGCGTACTTGCGCTTGTTCGATCAACTCCGGGAAGGGCGGCGGCGGCTCGGCGTCCGTGAACAGGCAATCGATCTGCGAGAGCTTGGCCAGTTCGATCATCGCAGGCCGGTTGAACTTGCTGGCATCGGCAGCAAGCCACACCTCCCGCGCCTGCGCGATGATGGTTTGTGCCACCTTGACTTCGCGCAGATCGAAGTCCCGCAGCGTGCCGTCGGCCTCGATGCTGGACACGCCGATCAGCGCGATGTCGACCTTGAACTGCCGGATGAAGTCGACGGTCGCCT
Organism: Variovorax sp. 10L426; assembly: GCF_056395305.1. NCBI lineage: Bacteria > Pseudomonadati > Pseudomonadota > Betaproteobacteria > Burkholderiales > Comamonadaceae > Variovorax > Variovorax sp. 10L426. The sequence goes on from NZ_JBFTJF010000011.1 coordinate 211,322, forward strand.
CGCCCACGATGGCGCGATCGCGCAGCCGCACCGAGCCGCCGGCCACGATCACTTCGCAGTGGGGGTTGTCGCTCAGGATCGTCGCGACATTGAGGTTGTTCGTGATCACCCGCAGACCGGTGTGATGAAGCAGCGCCTTCGCGATGGCTTCAGTGGTCGTGCCGATGTTCAGGATCAGCGAGCAGTCGTTCGGCACCCGTGCAGCGACCGCACGCGCAATGCGTGCCTTGCCTTCGGCATGCAGCGTCTCGCGCTGCCGGTAGCCGATGTTCTCCGTGGTCGAACTCGGCACGCGCACGCCGCCGTGAAAGCGCGTGAGCAGTCGTTCATCCGCCAGGCGCTGCACGTCGCGGCGGACCGTCTGCAGGGTCACGCCGAGCATGTCGGCCAGTTCTTCGACGGTGATCGAACCGCGTGAGCGGACGGTATTGAGCAGCTTGAGTTGGCGGGGATTCGAGTTCACGGAGGGGCAGACAGACGCGTTCGCCTGACTTTAGAGCGAAAGGAAACGAATGGAATTAAGGGTTAACGCCGAAGAAAATCGCGCCTTAAGGAACCAGAATGAAAAGATACGAAAAAGAAAGCGCCTCGATTCGCGCAATAAGCAACCTTGGAACGGAGCCAACCCCCTTGAGCGCAACCGCCTCGCCACTCTCCGCTTTTGCCGCCGATTGCGACGTGCTGATCGTTGGTGGCGGGATCAACGGCTGCGGGATTGCGCGCGATCTCGCGGGGCGCGGCTGGCGCGTGGTGCTCTGCGAGAAGGATGATCTCGCCGCGCACACCTCGTCGTCATCGACCAAGCTGATCCATGGCGGCCTGCGCTACCTGGAGTACTACGAGTTCTCGCTGGTGCGCAAGGCGTTGCAGGAGCGCGAGGTGCTTCTCAAGAGCGCGCCGCACATCATGTGGCCGCTGCGCTTCGTCATGCCGCACGACCCGTCGATGCGGCCGGCCTGGATGATCCGCTTCGGTCTCTTCATGTACGACCACTTGGCCAGGCGCGAGGTGCTGCCGGGTTCGCGCACGATCGACCTTCGGCGCCACGAGGCCGGCGCGGCGCTCAAGCCCGAGTTCAGGCGTGGCTTTGTGTATTCGGACGGCTGGGTCGACGATGCGCGGCTCGTGGTGCTGAACGCGATCGACGCACGCGCGCGCGGCGCCGAGGTGCTGACCCGCACCTGCTGCATCAGCGCGCAGCGCAACGCGGAAGGCTGGACCGCCGTGCTCGAAGGCCCGGAAGGGCGGCGCACGGTGCGCGCCCGCGCGGTGGTGAACGCGGCAGGCCCCTGGGCTGAGGCCTTCCTGCGCGGCGTGGCGCATGCGGCGCAGGGCGAAGCGCTGGCGACCCGGCACCTGCGGCTGGTCAAGGGCAGCCACATCGTGGTGCCGCGCGTGTTCGGCCACGACCACGCGTACATCTTCCAGAACCCCGACAAGCGGATCATCTTCGCGATCCCGTACCAGGACGACTTCACGCTGATCGGAACGACCGACATCGAACTGCAGGGTGACGACCCGGGCGCCGCGCGCATCGGCGAGGACGAGGTCGAATACCTGTGCAACCAGGCCAGCCGCTATTTCGAGAAAGCGATCTCGCCGTCGGATGTGGTTTGGACCTATTCGGGCGTCCGACCGTTGCTCGACGACGACTCGGGCGATCCCTCGGCCGTGACGCGCGACTACATGCTCGAATCCAACACCGCAGCGGCGCCATTGCTGTCGGTGTGGGGCGGCAAGATCACCACCTTCCGCAAGCTGGCCGAGGATGCGGCCGACGAGCTGGGGCGCATGCTCGGCGACACACGCATGCCGTGGACCGAAGGCGCCTTCATGGCCGGGGGTGACCTCTCGACATGGATCAGCGGCACCAGCCGCACATCGCGGCCCGACGACGACTTCGAGCGCTTCGTCGACGCGGTCCGCACGAAATACCCGTGGCTCGAATTCATCCTGGCGCGCCGGCTCGCACGGGCCTACGGCGCCCGCGTCGCGGAGGTCATCGGTGACGCGCAATCGATGGACGACATGGGCGAGGCCGTCGCGCCGGGCCTTCACGAGCGCGAACTGCATTACCTGCGCGACGAGGAATGGGCATGCAGCGGCGACGACGTGCTGTGGCGGCGATCGAAGCTCGGCCTCCACTTCACGCGGATGGAGCGCGAACAGGTCAACACGTGGATGCAGGCACATGCACGTTCCGACGCCTATGCGACAGAGGGAGGTCCATGCAGCTGACACTCGAACGCGTCACCAAGAAGGTGGGCGCGCAGACCTGGCTCTACCCGCAGAGCATCGCGCCGAAGAGCGGCGCGGTCACCGTGCTGCTGGGCGCCACGCAGGCCGGCAAGACCAGCCTGATGCGGCTCATGGCCGGGCTCGATGCGCCCACCGAAGGCAAGGTCTTCGTCGACGGCAAGGACGTGACGGGCGTGCCGGTGCGCGAGCGAAACGTGGCGATGGTGTATCAGCAGTTCATCAACTACCCCTCGCTGAAGGTGGCCGAGAACATCGGCTCGCCGCTCAAGCTCCGCGGCGAAAAGAACGTCGATGCGCGCGTGCGCGAACTGGCCGACAAGCTGCACATCGGCATGTTCCTCGACCGCTATCCGGCGGAGCTTTCGGGCGGCCAGCAGCAGCGCGTGGCACTGGCGCGCGCGCTGGCCAAGGGCGCACCGCTGATGCTGCTCGACGAGCCGCTGGTGAACCTCGACTACAAGTTGCGCGAGGGCCTGCGCGACGAGCTCACGCAGCTCTTCGCGACCGGAGACTCGACCGTGATCTACGCCACCACCGAGCCCGGCGAGGCCTTGCTGCTCGGCGGCTACACGGCGGTGATGGATTCCGGCGAACTGCTTCAGTACGGGCCGACCGCCGAAGTCTTTCACGCGCCGCAGTCGCTGCGCGTGGCGCGCGCATTCAGCGATCCGCCGATGAACCTGATGACAGGACGCACGGTGGACGGCGGCGTGCAGATCGAAGGGGGCCCCCTGCTGCCAGTGGCGCTGCGTGCAGGCGTCGACGGCGTCGTCACTGTCGGCCTGCGCGCCAGCGCACTCAATGTCGGCGGCGGCAATGGCGACATTCCGTTGCCCGGCAAGGTGGAGCTGGCCGAGATCTCGGGGTCCGACACCTTCGTCCACGTCGAGACGCTGGTGGGCGAGGTGGTGGCGCAACTGACCGGCGTGCATCGCTTCGACCTGGGTACGGCGGTCACGCTGTATTTCAGCGCATCGCAGGCTTATGTGTTCGACAGCGGCGAGCGGCTGGTCGTTGCGCCCGCCTGGCGCCACAAGGGAGGCTGACATGGCCCGTATCGACCTGGACCTCGCCCACGCCTACCGTCCCAACCCGACGGAGGACAGCGACTACGCACTCCTGCCGCTCAAGATGAGCTTCCGCGATGGCGGCGCCTATGCCTTGCTCGGCCCCTCGGGCTGCGGCAAGACCACGATGCTCAACATCATCTCGGGCCTGCTCGCGCCGTCGAAGGGCAGCGTCAAGTTCAATGGCCGCGACGTGACGTTGGAGACGCCGCAGCAGCGCAACATCGCGCAGGTGTTCCAGTTCCCGGTGATCTACGACACGATGACCGTGGCGCAGAACCTCGCGTTTCCGCTGCGCAATCGGAACATGCCCGCCGAGCAGATCCGCAGGCGTGTGGGCGAGATCGCCGAGATGCTCGACATGAGCGGCCAGCTCAACCAGCGCGCGGCGGGCCTCGCCGCGGACGCCAAGCAGAAGATCTCGCTCGGTCGCGGACTCGTTCGCAGCGATGTGTCGGCGGTGCTCTTCGACGAGCCGCTCACCGTGATCGACCCGCACCTCAAGTGGCAGCTGCGGCGCAAGCTCAAGCAGATCCATCGCGAACTCAAGCTCACGCTGATCTACGTCACGCACGATCAGGTGGAGGCGCTGACCTTCGCGGAGGAAGTGGTCGTGATGACGCGCGGCAAGGCGGTGCAGATCGGCAGCGCGGAAGCGCTGTTCGAGCGGCCGGCCCATACCTTCGTCGGTCATTTCATCGGATCGCCCGGCATGAACTTCCTGCCGGCGCAGAGTGTGGGCGGCATGCTGGACATTGCCGGAACACGGCTGCAAGCGATACGCGAACTGCCGGAAGGCGCACTGAAGGTAGGCATCCGCCCCGAATACGTGGCGCTGGCGGCGCCAAACGCATCAGGAGCGGTGATGGCCACCGTGGCGCAGGTGCAGGACGTCGGCACGCACGTGATGCTGAGCGCGAAGGTCGGCGACAACACCCTGAAAGCCCGTTTCGGCCTGGAGACGCAAGTCCCGGCGGCGGGCGAGCCAGTCTGGCTGACCGTGATGAGCCGCCACACCTGCTACTACCGCGACGAAGAGTTGGTGGCCTGAACCGGAGGCTTCGACATGAACGGAATCAACAAACCGATCAACCAGAAGGCATGGTGGCTCGTGCTGCCGGTGCTGGTCTGCGTGGCCTTCTCGGCCATCATTCCGCTGATGACGGTGGTGAACTACTCGGTGCAGGACATCATCTCGCCGGACCGCCGCGTCTTCGTGGGCACCGAATGGTTCGCCTCGGTGATGCGCGACAGCGAGTTGCACGAGGCGCTGCTGCGCCAGCTCGGCTTCTCGTTCGCGGTGCTGTCGATCGAGATCCCGCTCGGCATCTGCCTTGCGCTGTCGATGCCGTCGAAGGGCTGGCGCTCGTCGGCGGTGCTGGTGATCGTCGCACTGTCGCTGCTGATTCCGTGGAACGTGGTCGGCACCATCTGGCAGATCTTCGGGCGCGCGGACATCGGCCTGTTCGGCTATGCGCTGCAGAAGCTGGGCATCGACTACAACTACACCGGCAACGCGACGCACGCGTGGCTGACGGTGCTGCTGATGGACGTGTGGCACTGGACGCCGCTCGTGGCGCTGCTGTGCTACGCGGGCCTGCGCTCCATTCCCGATGCCTACTACCAGGCCGCGCGCATCGACGGCGCGAGCAAGTTCGCGGTGTTCCGCTACATCCAGTTGCCCAAGATGCGCGGCGTGCTGGTGATCGCGGTGCTGTTGCGCTTCATGGACAGCTTCATGATCTACACCGAGCCCTTCGTGCTGACGGGCGGCGGTCCGGGCAATTCGACCACCTTCCTGAGCCAGTACCTCACGCAGAAGGCGGTGGGGCAGTTCGATCTCGGGCCGGCGGCGGCTTTCTCGCTGATCTATTTCCTCATCATCCTGCTGCTGTGCTTCGTGCTCTACAACTGGATGCTGCGCGTCGGCACGCAAGACGTAGAAGTTGGGGAGGCGAAATGAACGAAGACCGCCTGCGCAAGCGCAGCCTCTTTCTGGTGCTGTACATCGTCTTCGCGCTGTTGCCCATCTACTGGATGATCAACATGAGCTTCAAGACGAACGAGGAGATCCTGTCGAGCTTCTCGTTCTTCCCGCAGCATTTGACGTGGGAGAACTACAAGCGCATCTTCACCGACGAGTCGTGGTACTCGGGCTACATCAACAGCCTGATCTACGTCGGCATCAACACGGTCATCTCGCTCACGGTGGCGCTGCCTGCGGCCTATGCGTTCTCCCGCTATTCGTTCCTCGGCGACAAGCACGTCTTTTTCTGGCTGCTGACCAACCGCATGACGCCGCCGGCGGTCTTCCTGTTGCCGTTCTTCCAGCTCTACACGACCGTGGGCCTGATGGATACGCACCTCGGCGTGGCGCTGGCGCACCTGCTGTTCAACGTACCGCTGGCGGTGTGGATCCTCGAAGGCTTCATGAGCGGCATACCGCGCGAGATCGACGAGACGGCCTATATCGACGGCTACTCGTTCCCGCGCTTCTTCCTCACGATCTTCCTGCCGCTCATCAAGGCGGGCGTCGGCGTCGCGGCCTTCTTCTGCTTCATGTTCAGCTGGGTCGAGCTCTTGCTGGCGCGCACGCTGACCAGCGTGAACGCGAAGCCGATCGTCGCAACGATGACGCGCACCGTCAGCGCCGCCGGGATGGACTGGGCGACGTTGGCTGCTGCGGGTGTCTTGACGATCGTGCCGGGCGCGATCGTGATCTGGTTCGTGCGCCACTACATCGCGAAGGGATTCGCAATGGGGAGGGTCTGATGAAAGCCACAGCGATTGCAGTGCGTTTTTGGGAACACCGCGGAACCGGCTTTGCCGGGCCGCTGGTGTTGCCCCCTGCAAGGGGGTTGGCGAAGCGACACGAAGTGCGCGAAGACTGGGGGTGTGCTCATGCTTGATTGGATGGTCTGGACCACGCCGGTGGCTGTCTTCTTCACCTGCATCGCGCTGATGCTTGTCGGAATGACCGTGTGGGAACTCAAGTCGCCCACCACCCTGCGCCGCGGCTGGCTGCCGCTGGAGACCACGCGCGGCGACCGGCTCTTCATCGGGCTGCTCACCGCTGCCTACGTCAACCTCATCTTCATCGGGCTCGCGGGCAAGTTCCAGGATTGGATGAGCCTGGAGGAAGAGCCGTCGATCTGGATCAGCTTCGTCGTTTCCATGTTCGTGCTCGGACTGATCATGCGCAAGGGCTGACGCCGTCTACCTTTCTTGTTTTCAACTGGACCGGCTCTCCGCTTTCCCGGAGCCGACTCCTCCAGAACCGGGAAGCGCCATCGAGGAGACAGCCATGAAGATTCGCTACACAGCATTGGCACTGGCCGCGGCGACATTCGCCATGCAGAGCGCCGGGGCGGGGGAGGCGGAGGCCAAGAAATGGATCGACAGCGAGTTCCAGCCGTCGACACTGAGCAAGGACCAGCAGATGGCCGAGATGAAATGGTTCATCGATACGGCCAAGAAGCTGCAGGACAAGGGCGTGAAGGAAATCTCGGTGGTGTCCGAGACGCTGACCACGCACGAGTACGAGTCGAAGACATTGGCCAAGGCCTTCGAGGAAATCACCGGCATCAAGGTCAAGCACGACATCATCCAGGAAGGCGACGTCGTCGAGAAACTCCAGACCTCGATGCAGTCGGGCAAGTCGATCTATGACGGGTGGATCAATGACTCCGACCACATCGGCACCCACTACCGCTATGGCACCGCGCTTTCGCTCACCGACCAGATGGCGGGGCCGTGGAAGGAATACACCAATCCGGGCCTCGACCTGAAGGACTTCATCGGCACGAGCTTCACGACCGCGCCCGACGGCAAGCTCTATCAATTGCCCGACCAACAGTTTGCCAACCTCTATTGGTTCCGCGCCGACCTTTTCGCGCGCAAGGACCTGCAGGACAAGTTCAAGGCCAAGTACGGCTATGAACTCGGCGTGCCCCTGAACTGGAGCGCCTACGAAGACATCGCTGCTTTCTTCAGCGAAGACGTCAAGACCGTCGATGGAAAGCCCATCTACGGCCATATGGACTACGGCAAGAAGGACCCATCGCTCGGCTGGCGCTTCACTGATGCATGGCTGTCGATGGCCGGCGAGGCCGATGTCGGCATCCCCAACGGCATTCCGGTCGACGAATGGGGCATTCGCGTGGCGGCCGACAAGTGCACGCCGGTGGGCGCATCCGTCGAGCGCGGCGGCGGCGCCAACTCGCCTGCGGCCGTCTATGCGTTGACCAAGTACATCGACTGGATGAAGAAATACGCGCCCAAGGAAGCCACCGGCATGACCTTCGGCGAAGCCGGCCCGGTGCCGGCGCAAGGCCAGATCGCCCAGCAGATCTTCTGGTACACCGCCTTCACCGCCGACATGATCAAGCAAGGCCTGCCGGTGGTGAACGCCGACGGCACGCCCAAGTGGCGAATGGCGCCCGGCCCCAACGGTCCGTACTGGAAGCAGGGCATGCAGAACGGCTACCAGGACGTGGGCTCGTGGACCTTCCTGAAGTCCAACGACCCGAACCGCGCGGCGGCGGCGTGGCTCTATGCGCAGTTCGTGACGGCGAAGACGACTTCGCTGAAGAAGTCGATCGTCGGACTGACCTTCATCCGCGACAGCGACATCCGCTCCGACTACTTCACGCAGAACGCGGCGAAGTACGGCGGCCTGATCGAGTTCTATCGCAGCCCGGCGCGTGTCGCCTGGACGCCGACCGGCAACAACGTGCCCGACTATCCGAAGCTCGCGCAGCTCTGGTGGAAGAACGTGGCCGTCGCCGTGACGGGCGAGAAGACCCCGCAGCAGGCCATGGACAACCTGGCCACCGAGATGGATGACGTGATGGCACGCCTGCAACGCGCCGGCATGGCGCACTGCGCGCCCAAGCTCAACCCCAAGAGCGCGCCCGACAAATGGCTGAGCGACAAGGGTGCGCCGTGGAAGAAGCTGGCGAATGAGAAACCGCAGGGCGAGACGATCAACTACGACAAGCTCGTGGGTGCCTGGAGGGAAGGGCGAGTCCGCTGAGGCTGCATCGCATGCATCGCATGCATCGCATGCATCGGGCATGAGCTGCCGCCCCGTCGATTGCGAAGATCGGCGGGGCGCTTATCCTTCGAGCGCATGAACATCACCTTTCGCTGCGATCCGGCGCTCATCGACTTGTTGCCGCGCCCCGTGCCGGCGCACGCCATGCTGCCCGACTGGTTGCGCGCGATGCCGCCGCGCGTGCCGTCGGCAGTGCACCAGCGCAGCGTGCGCACGGTGAAGCAGTGCCCGCCCTTCGTCGATGCGATGTCGCACGGGTTCATGATGCTCCTGCCCTGCGATGTTCTCGTGGAGGCCATGCAGTTCAGCTGGGACTGGCCCTTGCCGCCGCTGGCCTCGGCCGCGCATCCCCGCGCGCCGTTGAGTTTTCATGTGCCGGAGCAGATCGAAGGGTCGCCTTTCGCGCACGACCGGCGCTCGGCGTTGAAGTTCAACAGCTTCTGGACCATCGAGCTTGAACCGGAATGGTCGCTGATGGTGGTGCATCCGGTTCATCGTGACGATCTGCCGTTTCGGCTGATCACCGGGATGGTCGATTCGGACCGGTTCGTCGATATCGGCATCAACTTTCCGGCCGTGTGGACCGACCCGGCTTTTCGTGGCGTGCTGCCGCGCGGGACGCCAGTGGCGCAGTGCTATCCGGTGCGGCGTGAAGCACCGACGCTGGTGTGCGAAGCCATGTCGGCACAAAACGTCGAGCGCTACAACGAAGTGTCGGCAGGGATCATGGCCGGGCCAGGCGTGTATCGGCGGGGCTATCGGACCAAGCGAGATCGGCGCTGAGTCAGGCGGCGGGCGCGCTGCGCAATGCGGCGCGCAGGGCGTCGAGGTCCAGCCAGAGCCGGCCGGTGTTCGCGGCGGCCAGTGCGTGGGCGATGCGGCCGAACGTGTCTTCGCGCAGGCGGTAGGCGCGGCCATAGGCTTGCATCGCACTGGCGAAGTCGCCGCTTTCCTGCAGCACGATGCCGAGGTTCACTTCCGCTTCGGCGTATTGCGGCAAGAGGAATAGCGCGCTGCGCAGGGCGGCGGCTGCTCCGGCGAGGTCGCCGGTGTCTTGCCGCTTCAACGCGAGTTCGAACCATGCGGCGCCTACGGCGTGCCGGCGTTCGGCGCGGTCGGGCTGCAGGCCGTGGGCGCGTTCGAAGAAGGCCAATGCTTCGGTCGGTGCGCCTGCAGCGCGGGCGATGTCGCCTGCCAGCGCGAGGGTTGGACCATGGGCCGGTCGCATCGCAAGGCTTTGCGTGATGTGATCCCGCGCCTGGGCGATCTCGCCGTCCTGCAGCATCAGGAAAGCGAGCAATTGAAGAACCGCCGGGTGAGGTGCGTGCGCGATGAGTGCCTGATCGCAAAGCGCGCGTGCCTGCGCACGATCGCCGGCATTGACGCGCTGGATCGCAAGCGCCAGCAGCGCCTCCGCCGATGGAGCGGCGGTCGGCACCACGCCGACCGCGGACTGAAGATTGGTGCGCGCCTGCGCTTCGCGTTCCGAGCGCAACCCGGGCGTCAGATAGATCGGCTGCCGTTCGAGAAAGCGCGAAAGGATGGCGCGCCGTCGTTCTTCGAACAGCGGCTGCGCGACGTGCGCGTACTCGGTGCGAATCTGGCGCTCGTATTCCGCAAAGCGCGGTGGGGTGGCGCCCAGGATCGCCAGGTCGATGTCGACGAGCAGCGCCGCATCGTGGCCTTCGGGAACGGCGTCGTGCCGCGTCGCCATGACGAGGTCGTGCACTCTGCGGGCGGACTCCTCAGGCAAGCCGGCGGCGGTCAGCGCCTCGAAGGCCCAGGTGGCGCTTTGTGCTTCGTTGTCGTGGCGGTGTACGTCGTAGATTGCGTCGTGGAACCAAAGCGCGAGCGCCACTTCGGCCGGTCGCTCGGCTGCTTCGCGGTGTGCGTCCAGAAGGGCCAGACATTCGTCCAGGTGCTGGAGCGAGTGGTAGTGACGATGCGGCTCGGCGTAGCGCGCCAGCAATTGGGCGAGGAGAGGATCGTCGGCGGAAGATGTCGGCCTTTGGATGCCGATCGCTCGCCAAGCATCAGCCCACGCTGCGCGCAGACGGGTCGTGTCCGTTGAAGCGGCGGCGGGGGAGGGCGAGCGTTGCATCGTGCCGATTGTGCCGCCGGGAAGGCGCACGAGAACAGGCGTCTCGCTCGCCTTCTGCCTTCGACGTGCCGGGCGCATCCGTCACGGACGGACGAGCAGAAACCGATTGGTCGCCAACTGCTTCCGAGTAGGCACCACCGTTCGATCCGTCCCAATCAACGTGTTGAACAAGTCCAAAGTGAAGATCTTGTTCCCGAAGTACCACGAATGGCCCTTGATGCCAACGAATCCATTCGGCTCGTCCGCGAACGCCACGGCACCATCGCTATCAAGCTGCTCGTAGTAAGTCGTGCAATCCACGTTGACTGCTTTCGCAGGTGCATCCGCCGGCAATTCAACGCGTCCCACCCGAGGCCCGAGCCCGATTCGCTTCGCATTCGAAATATCGAGAACCTCGTCGTGCCGATTGGAGTAGTTCGTGAACCGGATGCAATGCCGATACACCGACTGCGCGGCACTGTCGGTCGCGCTCATCGAGTCCGACGACACATCGCCGGCCGCAAAGAGAATCTGGCTGGCGGTCCAGGCACCGTTCTCCAGATTCGAATCGTCGGCATCGTCGCATGCCTCCCGAATGACATAGGCGCCTGTCGAATGCCCCAATAGGTGGACGTTGGTCACGCACGCCGTTGTCTGGACCTTGGAAAGATAGGTGATGCCATCCGATACCAACTGCAGAGCGGACTTCTTCGCGCGATGCCGATCCGGCAAATACGCCAGCGCCGAATTGTCGCTGGGCCAGTCGAACGATGCGACGACACCCTTGAAGCCCAGCGCCTTCAGATCGTCACGGATGCGGCGATGACGCACCATGATGTCGTCGATCGAAAGGTTGTACCCATGGACGATGAACAGCACGTCGCCGCGAAGCTCGCCTTGGCTGTTCGTCCATTCCGCAGCTTTCCGGACAGCGCTGCACCATGCGGTGCGCGTCATCGATTGAGCGGCGACCGGCTGCGGCATCTCGCCCTCAGGGACCGCCAGGAACTTGGACGGCCCGACATCCAACGCGAATGCGCCGCCGCGAACGGCGCGGGTTGACAAGACATAGTCGACCATGTGGCTCCTCCGTCTCTGCCGGTGTCCGAAACGAATCTTTGCGACAGGGGAATCAATATAGCTTGGGTCCGCGGCGCCATCACGGCCTGGGCATCCTCACAACGGAGGAGGTCAGTGCGCGACAGCATGCGGTCGTCCCATCCGGCGGTGACACGGAAAGTCGCAGATGTTGCAGCAAAGAGGCTTCGCCCTTGCGGGCGACGAGCGCGCTTGAAGGATCGGCCCAGGTCCACTAGCCTTGCTTTTCAAATCAGGAAGACACCGCATGACCATCGCAAGCTCGTCCCCGACAACCTACAACACCCTTGAACCGCTTCTGGCCTGGCAGGCGGCAGCGTTCGAGAGTTTCACTCAGGCGCAAAACTTCCAGCTTCAATGGATGAGCGCATGGCAGCGCACGTTCCCGGTCACCCAGGAACTATGGGACCAATGGGTCGCCCATTTCGGAGGCGGCGTGCCGTTGGACGCCTGAGAAGGCTCGAACTGCAGCCGCGTGAATGAACCCCGCCAGTGACGTCGCTCCGGCGGCGGCGGGAAGCAGCTTGGCCGCACGGCAAGGCCGCCGTTGTGGGCGCGAAGCTGATATGCCAACATTCTGGGTTTCGAACGATTCAGGACGATCCCCAAGTCATCATCACGCCATGAAAATCACCGTAGAAACCACCGTCGCCGCCCCCATCGCCGAGGTCTGGCGCGCCTATACCACCCCCGAAGACATCGAGCAGTGGAACGCTGCATCCGACGATTGGCACACCACGGCTGCCACGGTGGATCTGCGCGAGGGCGGCGCTTTCACCTCACGCATGGAGGCAAAGAACGGCAGCATGGGATTCGACTTCGCGGGCATCTACACCAAGATCGTGCCCAATGCGCTGATCGAATATTCCTTCGGCGACCGCACCGGGCAAGTCGAGTTCATCGATGGTCCAGGCGGCGTCAAGGTGCGCGTGACCTTCGACGGTGAAACAACCCACCCGGTCGAGCAGCAACGCGAAGGATGGCAAGCCATTCTCAACAACTTCGCGCGCCACGTGGAGAAGCGATAGTTCTCGATATGCCATGGAACTGTCCGACTGTAGCGAAGAAGAGCGCAGGGATCTCGCCGTCCTCGAAACGCGGATCGGTCGCGCGCACCTGCACCAACGCCTGAGCCTCGAAGGCGAGCATGAGGCCTACCTCGTCCGCCGCAACAGGAAGTGGTACTCGCTTCCCACCTTGATCCGCGTCTCGCTCGCGCTGACCGGGTTGCGCGCACGCGGGCGGCGCAACGTGCTGGACATCCGGCTGCGGGACAACGAGGTCCGGCTCGGGCGCCTGCCGCCGGCCTTCGAGGGTTTCAGGCTGCTGCACCTGAGCGACCTGCACATCGATATGAGCGAGACCCATCTGGAACGTCTGATCGGTAGCGTGCGCGGCGTTGCGCATGATGTCTGCGTGCTGACCGGGGATTTCCGGTTTCGCAGCTTCGGGCCGTACACGCCTACGCTCGACGCGCTGGCACGCTTGCGGCCTCATCTGGGCGAGGCAGTCTATGCGGTTCTGGGCAATCACGACACCATTCGCATGGTGCCGGGCATGGAAGCGCTTGGCATCGGCGTGCTCATGAACGAAGCGGTGGGGATCGAACGCGATGGCGATGTGCTCATGCTGGTCGGCATCGACGATGCGCACTACTTTCGGACGCACAACTTCCACAAGGCGGCGGCCGATCTCGCACCGGATGCCTGCGCGATCCTGCTTTCACACACGCCCGAGCCCTATCGCCTTGCGGCGCACGCCGATTTCAGCCTGATGCTCAGCGGGCACACCCATGGTGGGCAGATCTGCCTGCCCGGCGGCATACCGATCCTCACCGACTCCGACGCGCCACGCGCCACGGCCCGAGGGCCTTGGCGGCACCACGGGATGGCCGGCTACACCTCGGTGGGCTGCGGCTCGTCAGTGGTCGATGTCAGGTTCAATTGCCCGCCCGAGATCACGTTGCACCGGCTGCACAGGGCGCGTTGAGCCGCAACTTGCGCAGCCACTGCCAAAGGTGCACCCTTGCGCCATGAAACGACGAGCGGTCCTGGGCAGCGCGTTCGCCCTTGCGTTGATGCGGAACAGTTCGCTGGCAGGCGCAGCCGACAAGGTGCTGCGCCTCGGCTGGGTCACCGCGCAGGATGCCGCCAGCCTGATGCCGGTGGTCGCGGCGTTTCGGGCCTCGCTGGCCAAGCTGGGGTATGTCGAGGGCAGCAACCTCGTCATCGAGTTCAGGTACGGCGACGGCTCGGCCGGACGCGTCCCCGAATTGATCGCGGAGCTTCAGCGCATCCCGGTCGATATCCTGCTCGCACAGGGAGGGCCGGCGGTCGACATCGTCGCCGAGCTTCCGGTGGCCGTGCCGGTGGCCTACGTCTTCAGCGGCGATCCTGTCTCGGCCGGCTTCGCGAAGAGCCTCGCGCACCCCGACTCGAACATGACCGGCCTGACGCTGCTGGCCGCCGAGATCAACGGCAAGCTGCTGGAGATCCTGCGCGAGATGGTCCCGTCGCTGCGCGACGTCGCGATCGTGGCCAACCCTGAGCACCCCGGCTCGAACATCGAGCGTGACTACACCGACAACGCCGCAAGGCAACTCGGGCTGCACACCGAGTACTTTCCCGCGCGAACGCGTGACGAATTGACGTCCTCGCTCGAGGCGATGTCCGCTTCGCCGGCGCGCGCGGTGTCGATCTTCAGCGACAGCTTCGTGGTGTCCAGCCGGCGGCAGGTTCTCGATTTCGCCATCGCGCGCAAGATGCCCGTCATGTCGGGCTGGCCGATCTTCGCGGACAGCGGCGCACTCTGCACCTACGGGCCGCGCCTCGTGGACTCCTATGCGCGGCTCGCTTCGTACGTCGATCGCATTGCCAAGGGCGCCAGGCCCGCGGACCTGCCGATCGAGAGGCCGACGACCTTCGAACTGGTGCTGAACCTGAAGACGGCCGACGCGATCGGGCTCAAGCTGCCGCAGTCGCTGCTGGTGCGTGCCGACCGGTTGATCAGTTGAGCATCACCGGGCCATGAACCCGATCACCAAGGCGTTCACCAGATCGATGAAGAAACCGCACACCAGCGGCACCACGATGAAGGCGCGCGGCGCGGCGCCGTGTTCACGCGTCACCGCGCTCATGTTGGCGATGGCCGTCGCGGTCGAGCCGAGCGCGATGCCGCCGAAGCCGGCGCAGATCACGGCCGATTCGTAGTCGCGTCCCATGCACAGGTAGACGACGAAGATGGTGAAGGCGATCGCCATGATCACCTGCAGCACGATCGCGGTCAGCACGAAGACTGCGACGCCCTGCATCTGCCAAAGTTGGAGGCCCATGAGCGCCATGGTGAGGAAGACGCCGAGACAGATGTCGGCGATCAGGGACACGCCGGCCCGCATGCGGTCCCAGTGCCAAAGCTGGCCCTTCTGCGCGGTGAACAGTGCGGTCACGTTGCGCACCAGGATGCCGGCGATGAGAGCGCCGACGAAGGCCGGCAGCCTCAATCCGGTCATGGCGATGAGGTCGCTGATGCCGCGACCCATGATCAACGCCACATTGAGCCAGAGCAGCGCGAGCAGCACGCTGTTGTAGTCGAGGCGGGTGCGGTTCTCGTCCTCGTAGTGGGCGCCGGGCGCCAGCGCGGCCTCGGCAGACGAACGGACGCGGTGCCGTTTCATCAGGTAGGTGGCAATGGGCCCGCCGATGGCGCATGCGGCGATCAGCCCCGCCATGTTGCTCGACAGGCCGATGACCTCGGCGTTGGTGATGCCGAGGTCGCTGACGAAATGGGGCACCCATGCCAGGGTGGTGCCCACGCCACCCGTGAGGGAGATCGAGCCTGTCAGCAGACCCGCGCGGCGGTCGAGCCCGAAGCCGGTCGCCACGGCCATGCCGAGCAGGTTCTGCATCACCATGTAGCCTGCGGAGAGCGCCAGCAGAATCGCCAACGGCCGCCCGCCTTGGCGCAAGGTCCGCACGTCCGACGCCAGGCCGATGGCCGCGAAGAAATACAGCAGCAGGACGTCCCGCACGCCGAGCTGGAAGTCGACCTTCAGCCCGAAGGCGAGATACAGCGCGCTGACAGTCGCGATGCACACCAGTCCGCCCACGACCGGCTCCGGAATGCTGTAGCGCCGCAACAGCTCGAAGCGGCGCGTGCAGGTCTTGCCGACGAAAAGCAGCAGGACCGCGAGTGTGAAGCTGACGTAGGCATCGAAGTGGAATTCCTGTGGCAAGTTCGTGCTCCAGTCACTGGTCCATCGCGGCCCGCACCTCGCGCCCGAGCTCGATGACCGACATTGCGTAGTAGCTGCTCCAGTTGTAGCGCGTGATCACGTAGAAATTCTGCGTGCCGGCCACGTAGCTCGGCGGTTCGCCGCCGTTCTGCAATTCGATGAGCGCGAGCAGCCCCTTGAACCTGAGCGCCTCGCCTTCGAGCACGGCGCCGCCCGCCACGAAGGCATCGGCGCTGAAGGTCGGCACGATGTCCGGGGCCAGCAGGACGGCCTTCTGGAGCCGCGACGGGTCGAAGCCGACGGGGAAGATCGGCGGCATGCCCGGTTGCCAGCCGAAGGACTTGAAGTAGTTCGCCACCGAGCCGATCACGTCGACGGGGTTGTTGACCAGGTCGATGCGCCCGTCGCCGTCGAAATCCACTGCGTACTTGGCGATGCTGCTTGGCATGAACTGGGGCATGCCCATGGCACCGGCGTAGCTGCCCAGGGGTGCCATCGGATCTTCAGCCGTGCGGCTTTCGGTGCTCAGGAAGCTTTCGAGTTCGCTACGGAAAAAGGCCTGGCGCTCGGGCGCGCGTGGATGGGCTTGCGGAAAGTCGAAGGACAGCGTCGCCAGCGCGTCGATGACGCGGAAGCTGCCCATGTTGCGGCCGTAGATGGTCTCGACGCCGATGATGCCGACGATGATTTCGGCCGGCACGCCGAACTGGGCTTCGGCGCGCGCCAGCGTGTCGGCGTTGTTGCGCCAGAAGCGCACGCCGGCCGAGATACGCACCGGGTCGATGAAGCGGCTGCGGTAGACGTACCAGTTCTTCGGCGTGCCGGTGGGGGCGGGCAGCATCAGGCGCGGCACGTTCGGCAATTGCTTGGCGTTGCCGATGGTGGCGCGCACCCATTGGCGGTCGAGCTTGCGGCGCGCGGCGACCTCGTCGGCGAACTGCATCGCGTCTTCGCGGGTGGCATAGGAAATGCCGCTGCGCACGGTGGCGGTCGGCTTCGGCTTCTTGTGCGCGGCCTGGGCGGCAGAGGAATGCGTCGGGATCAGGAATGCGGCCGAGAAGAGGAGAGCCGAGACGAGCGGAGCCGAGAGAAAGGCGTTCGACAGAGGGCGTGGCATTGCGCGCATTGTGCCGTCCGCACGGCATTCACCGGAAAACTTCACATGTGGTTTCAGCGCGGCCACGACAGTCGGCGGAATTCGGAGCGCAGGGCCGACAAGGCGGCGCCGGGCGTCTTCGCATAACGCTGCGCTTCGAGGCGCAGGAGCCAGTCGTGTGCCGCCTGTGCATTCGCGCCGAAGCGTTCGGAAAGGCGTGTCGCCATCTGGCGTGGCGGGGCGGTCTCTGGCACGTCGATGCCGGCCTGCTTGAGCCGCGCGCGGGCCTGGCCGAGCAGCCGCAGCCAGGGGTCGTGCCGGCTGCGTTCCCAGAGCGTCCAGCCCGCAGCTGCCAGGCTGGCGGCGACCATCAGCGCGAGGAGCACGACGATGAGGTCCTGCATGCTGGGTGCTTCGAACCCGAGGCTCTTGAGCAGATCGAGCTGCCGGCTTTGCGTGTAGCTGAGCACCCACTGGTTCCAGCCGTTGTTGACGGCCTCCCAGGCGGCGCGCAGGTGGTGCGCAAGGGTCGGCGTCACGACCTCGAATGCGCCTTCGATCAGGCCCGGCTGCGCCACGAGGCGCCGGAACTGGCCGACCCGGTCGGGCGAGATCGCGCCGGTCGGGTCGATGCGGACCCAGCCTGTGCCTTCCTGCCAGACCTCGGCCCAGGCGTGTGCGTCGCTGTGGCGCACGACCCAGTAGTTGTCGACGCCGTTGATCTCGCCGCCCTGGTAGCCGGTCACGATTCGCGCCGGGATGTCCAGGGCGCGCATCAGGACCACGAAGGCCGATGCGATGTGTTCGCAGAAGCCCGCCTTGATGTCGAACCAGAACTGGTCGGCGGTGTCGTCGCCGTACAGACCGGGCTCCAACGTGTAGGAATAGCCGCCTGTGCGAAGCCGCTGCAGCACGGCCTGGACGTAGGCCTGTGTGGAAGCGCCGCGAAGGGCTGGGTCGCTGCGCATCTGCGCCGCCAGCGCGACGGTGCGCGGATTGGTGCCCGGCGGTAGCGCGACGAAAGTCTGCATGGCAGCCGTGCGGCGCGTCGGCCCGTACTGGAACTGCGTGAAGCTTTCCACGCGGTAGCGCACCAGATCGGTGAGTGGGCGGTTCGTGACCCATTGCAGCTCGGACGTGCCGAACACGTCGAAGTTGGGAAGATCGGGGCGAGTCGGCGTGGCGTCGAGCGTCAGCAGCATGGGCCGGTTGGAGGGCTCGAGCGTGACTTCATAGCGGGCGGGTTCGCCGTGCACCCGCAGGTTCAGCGGCAACTGGCGGCGCACGAACGGCGCTTGGGACGTCCACTCGCGACCGTCGAAATCCGACAGCACGGGTCCGCGGAAGTACAGGACGGCTCGGGGCGGGATGACACCGTCGTCGAATTTGATGCGTGCTGCGATGCCATCGTCGAGCGCGAGCTCCGCGATCGCGCCGACGCGCATCGTGTTCGACAGGCCCGTCCGGCCGGCCATGGCGTCGCTTGGCGTGCCCCACAGTGGCGCCATGCGCGGGAACAGCATGAACAGCACCACCATGATCGGTGCACCGAGCAGGGCCATCCAACCGGCCGTGCGGGCTGCCTGCGAAAGCGGCGGCCTGCCGACCGGCATGTGGGCGTTGACCAGGGCGGTCAGCAGGCCGAGCAATGCCAGAAGCATCGCGAAAGCTGTCGGCAGCGATTGCGAATAGAAGAAGTTCGTGAGCATCGTGAAGAAGCCCAGGAAGAAGATCACGAACGCGTCGCGGCGGGCTCGCAGTTCCAGCGTCTTGAGGGCCAGGAGGATGACGATGAGGGTTACGCCTGCGTCGCGGCCCAGGAGCGTGCGGTGGGTGGAGAAGGTTGCTATGAGAGTGAGGGCGAGGAGGGCTGCTCGCCACCATTTGGTGGGCAATGGCTTCGCCTGGACCGCGAGGCTGCCGCGCCAGAGGAGGACTATGGCGGCCAAGAGGGTGCACCACCAAGGGAGGTTGGGGACCTGGGGGAGGACGATGAGGGTGATGACTGAGAGGAGGAAGAGGGTGTCTCGGGTGTCTCTTGGGAGGGTTTGGAGGTTGGTTAGGGGGGGCATGGGCTTGGGGCTTTCTGACCTTGGGGCCCTTTGGGGAGGGTGGGGGCCGGGTCTCGCCCCGGCGGGCGACCTCCWTTCTTTTGCTTCGCCAAAAGAAAGGAGGCAAAGAAAAGGCGACCCTGCTGTGGGCGTCCCTTCGCTTCGCTACGGGCAACCTGCGGTGCTCGCTTTTCGTGGGGTCCGCGCAAACTCGCTTCGCTCAAACACGCGCGGCCCTGATCCACGAAAAGCTCCGCTCCTCGGCACCCACAGAAGGGAGTGCTCGGGCCTTTGCTTCGCTCGGCCTGTTGAATACCAACAGCCAACCCCAAACCAAAAACACAAGGACGCGCCACGGCGCGTTCTACCTTGGTATTGGTCTTCGTGTTGGGGTCCCCTCTGTGCGTGCCGAGGAGCGCAGCTTCAGGCGGAAAAAGGGCCGCGCGTGTTTGAGCGAAGCGAGTTTGCGCGGACCCCGCCTGAAGCGAGCACCGCAGGTTGCCCGAAGCGAAGCGCAGGGACACGCACAGTGGGGT